>JAKLGF010000039.1 GCA_022710815.1 Patescibacteria group bacterium | reverse complement strand
AATTAGTATTGATAAAAGTAGAAAATTGAGAAATATTTGTAATAATGTATATTTGTCACCTTTGAAAAATAATAAAAGAAAGATTTTAGTAAATATTATTTTAGGTTTATTTAATTAGTGAAAAGTGAAAAAAGAATTAATTGATTTAATATGAAGATTGAAACATACAATCAAGCAGGAAAAAAAGGAAAAGAAATAACCTTACCCAAGGAAGTTTTTGAAATTGGTGCTAATTTTGATTTGTTGCACCAAGTAGCAGTTTCTCAATCTTCAAACAGAAGGCAGAATAGCGCCCACTGTAAAGACAGAGGAGATGTTTCTGGAGGTGGTAAAAAACCTTGGAAGCAAAAAGGAACAGGTAGAGCCAGAGCTGGATCTATCAGATCACCCTTATGGAAAGGAGGCGGCGTTACATTCGGACCAAGCAATGAAAGGAATTACAAGAGAGATATTCCAGTCAAAATGAAGAGAAAAGCTCTTTTGATGGCTATTGCTTTGAAAGCCAAAGACAATGAATTAATTGTTTTAGAAGATTTGAAATTGAAGGATTTAAAAACCAGAACAGTAGCTGAAATGATTTACAATTCTCCAGTAGAAAAGAAATCATTTTTAATGGCTTTAGCCAAGACAGAAACTGAAGTTTACAAAGCTGCCAAAAATATTGCCAAGGCCAAAGTTATGCCAGTTACTAATTTGAATGCTTTAGACATTTTGAATAAGCAATATCTTGTTATTAGCGAGAACGGGATAGAAGAATTAAAGAAAATATTTGTAAAATAATATGGCTTTTCTTGATAACATTTTAAAGAAAGATCAAAAAGACGCAAAAGCTGAAAAGAAAACCAGCTTGGCTTTAAAGACCAATGTTCCTGTTTTGCTTAAAAGGCCATATATGACAGAAAAGGCAAGCATTCTTGCTGAATCTGGAAAATACATTTTTGAAATTGATCCATCAGCTAACAAAACAGAAATTAAGAAAACAATCAAGAATTTCTACAAAGTTGATGTTGAAAAGATTAACAAAATCACAGTTTTGCCTAAAAAGCGCAGATGGGGAAAGAAAATGGGCAAGACCAGCGGATTAGTAAAGGTTATTGTCACCGTTAAAAAGGGACAGAAAATTGACGTATTAAAGTAAAGATATGAAGAAGGTTGCTCCAGTAACACCATCGTTACGCCACACAATTAAAGAAGATTTCTCAATCTTAACCGATAAGAGACCAGAAAAAAGTCTTTCATTTTTCTTTAAAAGATCAAATGGAAGGGCTTCTAGCGGAAGAATTAGCTGCAGACATAAAGGAGCAGGCGTCAAGAAGCTTTACAGAGTTGTTGATTTCGGACAGAGCAAAATGGATGCTATTGGAAAAGTTATTGCTATTGAATACGATCCATTCAGAACTGGCTTTATTGCCTTAGTTGAATATGCTGATAAGACCAAGAAATATGTTTTAGCTTGGCAGGGAATTAAAGTAGGAGATCAAATCATTTCAGCTAACAAAGCAGAAATCAAGAATGGAAACAGAATGAAATTGGCCAATATCCCTGTTGGTACAACAGTATATAATATTGAATTAGAAGCAGGACAGGGAGGTAAAATGATTAAGTCTGCTGGAAGTTCAGCCATTGTTTTGGCTTGCGACGGCAAATTTGTTAACTTGAAAATGCCTTCAGGAGAAGTCAGAAAGGTTAATCAAGAATCATTTGCCACAATCGGATCAGTTTCCAGACCAGAACATAAATATATCAAATTAGGAAAAGCCGGAAGATCAAGATGGAAAGGAATCAGACCAACAGTTAGAGGTAAGACCATGAATCCTTGCGACCATCCACACGGAGGAGGAGAAGGAAGAACATCGCTTGGTATGTCTTGTCCAAAAACCCCATGGGGTAAATTGGCCAAGGGAGTTAAGACCAGAAAGAGAAAGTATACCAATAAATTCATCATAAGTCGCAGAAAAAGCAAACAATAATTAATAAAAAAATAGTATGTCAAGATCGCTGAAAAAAGGTCCCTTTATCGATCCAAAATTATTAAAGAAGCTCGACAACAAGAAGCCAGGAGACAAGACTGTTATCAAGACCTGGTCAAGAGCTTGCACAATTGCACCCCAGATGGTTGGATTTGTTTTCGGAGTGCATAATGGCAAGGAATTCATTCCAGTCAATGTTACTGAAGACATGGTTGGCCATAAATTAGGAGAATTTTCTCCTACCACCAAGTTTGTCAGACATGGAGGAAAGAAACAAAAGGAAATCGAGCAAAAGGCTGCAACCAAATAATAAAGTATGACTACAATCAAGGCACAATTGAATCATTTAAGAGTAGCTCCCAGAAAGACCAGATTGGTGGCAGATATGATAAGAGGGAAATCAGCAGTTGAAGCTGAGGCAATTTTGAAGCAGGTCATCAAGAGATCAGCCGATCCTATGGCTAAGCTTTTGAAGTCAGCCATTGCCAATGCTAAACATAATTTCAAAATAGAAAAGAAAGATTTAAAGATTTCCAAAGTCACAGTTGATGAAGGACCAATGTTGAAACGTGGAATGCCTAGATCACGCGGACAGGTTTTCCCAATCCAGAAGAAGACATCACATATAATCTTGGAATTAGAACAAATCAAAACTGAGAAATAAACAATATGGCACATAAAGTCCACCCAAAAGCATATAGATTAAAAGAAATGAAGGATTTTGATTCCCGCTGGTTTGTTGCCAAAGACATCGGGACCAATTTGGAAAGCGATTACAAAATTCGCTCCTTTTTGGAAGAAAAGCTTAGAGAAGCTGGAATTCAAGGAATTGAAATAGAAAGATTTGCTGGAAAGATCAAAATCATTATCAATACTGCTAGACCAGGAGTTGTAATCGGAAGAGCTGGAAAAGGAGTGGAAGATTTAAAGAAGTTTGTTGAAAACAAGATTGTTAGAGACAAAACAGTTGATGTTAAATTTGAAATAAGGGAAATTAAGAATCCTTGGACAAATTCTTTGTTCATCGGACAATTCATTGCCCAACAGATTGAAAAGAGAATGCCTTACAGAAGAGCAATCAAGCAGGCAATTACCAAGATGAAATTGAACAAAGAAATTCAGGGAGCAAAAATTACACTCAGCGGAAGATTGAATGGTTCAACTATTGCTAGAACTGAATGGTTGGCTTATGGCAAATTGCCAAGGCAAACAATCAGGGCAATTATTGATTACGGATTTTATGAAGCCCGCTGTACCTATGGAACAATTGGAATAAAGGTCTGGTTGTATAAAGGAGAAAAATTTGAATAAACACTATGTCTTTGTTAATGCCTAAAAAGGTAAAATTCAGAAAAATGATGAAGGGCCGCAGCAAGGGAAATGATAACCGCGGTACCACTGTTGCTTTTGGCAGCTATGGAATTAAAGGAATGGAAGCCAGATGGATAACAGCAAGACAGCTTGAAGCAGCCAGGCGCGTACTTTTGAGATATTTGAAGAAAGGAGGAAAAATTTGGATCAGAATTTTCCCAGCCAAGCCAGTTACTCAGAAAGGAGCTGAAACTCCAATGGGAGGAGGCAAGGGAGGAGTTGATCATTATGTTTTCCCAATGAAACCAGGAAGAGTCATTTTCGAAATTGACGGAATTACTGAAGCTGAAGCCAGACAAGCTTTTGCCAAAGCTGGACAGAAATTGCCAGTTAAAACAAAATTTGTTAAACAAAACGAGGTATGAAAACCCTAGAATTGAAACAAAAACCAGAAATGGAATTAAAGGAAGAATTGGAAAATTTGAAAAAGAAATTGCATGAAATGCAGTTTGACTTGAGCTTGGGAAAATTGAAGAAGACCAGCGACATCACAAAGGCCAAAAAAGACATTGCTCGCATTCTGACCATTTTAAGGAGCAATAACAAATAAAAATATGCCACAGAAAAAATTACAAGGCGTTATCGCTTCCAATAAAATGCAAAAAACAGTAGTTGTCAAAGTTCAGACAACTAAGTTTCATGCCAAATACAAGAGATATTACAAGACACACAAGACATTCAAGGCCCATGTGAATGATTCAGCCCAATATCAGGTAGGCCAGAAAGTGACCATTGTAGAATGTCCACCAATATCTAAAGATAAAAAATTCAAAGTAATAGCATAATAATATGATTCAGGTAGGAACATGGCTAAAAGTTACAGATAATACCGGAGCAAAATTAGTGAAATGCTTCACTATTTTAGGCGGAACCAGACACAGATATGCCCAGATCGGGGATATCATTGTTGCTGCTGTTAAAAAAGCAGAACCCCGCAGATTAGTTAAGAAGCATGAAAAAGTCAGAGCTGTTGTTGTTAGGCAAAAAAGAGCCTACAAGAGAGCTGACGGAACATATATCAGATTTGATGAAAATGCCTGTGTCATACTTGATGCCAAAACAAAGAAACCCAAAGGAGGAAGATTGACCGGACCAATACCCAGAGAATTAAGAGAAAAAGGTTTTGATGAAATAATCGCAATCGCACCAGAAATAGTGTAATATGAACAAGATTAAAAAAGGAGACAATATATTGGTAATTTCTGGAAAATACAGAGGCAAGACTGGAAAAGTTTTGGCAGTTTTACCCAGAGAAGAAAAATTAAAAGTTGATGGCGTAAATGTGGCTAAAAAACATGCCCGACCCAGACGCCAAGGGGAAAAAGGTCAGATCGTGGAAATAGCAGCCCCAATCCATATTTCCAACGTAAAATTAATTTGTCCTAATTGCAAAAAAGCAACCAGAGTCGGTTTTGAAATTGCTGCAAAATCCAAGGACGCAAAAGCCCAGAAATCAAGAGTGTGCAAGAAATGCTCACAAATGATTAATGGATAATAAAAAAACATGTTGGCAGAAACATACAAAAAACAAGTTATACCAGCCATGATGAAAGAATTCGGATTTAAGAATTCTATGGCTGTTCCCAAAATCCGCAAAATAGTTCTCAATGTCGGATTTGGAAAAGAAGTTGCCAAGGCAAACAAAGAATCTGTTAGAAGAATAGAGTCTTTGGTATCACAGGATCTTGCAACAATTACAGGACAGAAAGCGGTTTTCACTAAATCCCATAAATCCATTGCCGGATTCAAAATCAGAGAAGGAATGGTCTT
>JAKLGF010000038.1 GCA_022710815.1 Patescibacteria group bacterium | reverse complement strand
GTTAAAGATAAATATGAGGAAAGAAATATTTATCTGCGCAAAATTGTTCCCAAGGTTGAAAGAAATTTAAGATTTGAAGGCATTAAAGTAATTCAGATGGATAGAAGGGCCAAGCATTACTTCAGCCTTTACCAAAAGCTCCAGCGCTATGGCATGGATATTTCTAAAATCTATGACTTAGTGGCTTTTCGTATTATTGTTCCCACTGTTGAGCAATGTTATTCAGCAATGGGCGCAATTCACAAACACTGGAATCCACTTTTAGGAAGAGTCAAAGACTATATCGCCATGCCCAAGCCCAATGGCTACAGATCTTTGCACACAACTGTTTTCTGCGAAGATGGAGTCATTACTGAATTCCAAATTAGAACTCCTCAAATGCACCAAGAAGCAGAATACGGAATTGCTGCTCACTGGTATTATTCTGAACAAAAAGGATTCAAGGGGTATATTAAAAAACTAGTTACCAGAGCTCCGGAAAAAGAACTCTTCTTAATTAAACAAATCCAGGCCTGGCAAGATGAGATCAAGAAAGCCAGCCCAGAAGAACTTTTTGAAACAGTTAGAACTGACTTGTTAAACAAAAAAATATTTGTCTTTACTCCTAAGGGAAACATTATTGAATTACCCGAAGAATCTTGCCCTATTGATTTTGCCTATGCTATTCATTCTGATGTGGGCAATCATTGTTCTCAAGCAATTGTTAATGGAAAGATAGAATCAATTTACAAACCTCTCAAAAATGGAGATATTGTTGAGATTATTATTGATAAAAAAAGACATCCTTCTCAGGATTGGCTTAAGTTTGTTAAGAATCACAAAACTAAAAACCATATCAAGAAAGCTCTTTCTCTTTTAGACCAGCGCAAAAAAGAAGAGAAAAAGCCTCTCATTTCTCTTCCTAAGATAAAGCTTTTCAAGAAATCAGAGAAAGAAGCTTCAATCTTAGTAGCTGGCCAAGGAGAAATAACGGCTTTTGTCGCCAAATGTTGCCAGCCCAAGCCCGGAGATGATGTGGTAGGATATATTACTAAGAACAAGGGAGTTGCTGTTCATAAATCTGATTGTAAGAATTTAAAAAGAGCCCAGGCTCTTTGGGCTCAGAACATTATTCCAGTTGAATTTAAACCCTAAATCTCTTAACAAACTCATCCATTGCTTTCTTGGAATCAAATGAGATTGTTAATTTAGGCTTGCCCATTTGAGCACTAATCTTGAGATCAGTGAGATTAAGGTATTTCTTTAAATCTTCTTCATATCTGGAAAATTCTTTTTGCAAAGATTGAAGTTTGGGATCTATTTGCACCTCTTCTGTTGCTGGAACAATATTAATTCTTTGGACAAAGTCCTCTACTTCCCTAACACTTAATCCCTTATCTAATATCTTAGCAAAAATGAAGTTTTGTTTTTTAGCATCGCTAACTCCCAAAATAGCTCTGGCATGGCCCTCAGTAATCTTGCTGTCTTTCACAGCTTGTTTAATTTCCTCGGGCAAATTTAATAATCTAATTGTATTGGCCACTGCTTGCCTACTCTTGCCACAGATTCTTCCAATCTCTTTTTGAGACAAACCATAATCAGTTTCTAATTTCTTGTAAGCAACAGCCCTTTCCATGGCATTAAGATCTTCTCTCTGAACATTCTCAATTAAGGCCAATTCAAATTGTTCCTGGCTGGATGTTTTTCGAATAATTACTGGGACTTCTTTTAAGCCTGCCATTTTGGCAGCTATTAATCTTCTTTCCCCGGCTATTAATTGATACTCTGCTTTTTGGCCTGAATCAGCTAATTTTTCTACTTTAGAAACAACCAAAGGCTGAAGTATTCCGTAATCATTAATTGATTCTGATAAAGCTCTTAAAGCTTCTAAATCAAATTCAGTTCTAGGCTGGAAAGGATTAGGTTTTACATCAGAAACAGAAATGTAAAAGACAGCATCATTGTCTTTGAAGCCTTGAGGAACTTGTCTTTCCTTTTTAGGTATGAGGGCAGAAAGCCCTTTAACAAATGGTTGTTTTTCGTTCATAGTTTGGATCTTGTATATTAGCTGAATTGCTTTTTATTTTCTCAAAGTCAACATTAATAAATTCTTGGGCTAGAATTTTGTAAGCAAAAGCTGCTTTGGATTCTGGAGCAAATTGAATTATGCTTTTTCCGTATTTGGGAGCTTGTCCTAAAACAGTAGATCTAGGAATTGTTGTTTGGAAAATATATCCACCAAAACAATTCCTTACTTTGTTTTCAACATCGCGAGCAACCAAGCTTCCCCTATTATACATCGTTAAAACTCCTCCCACGAATTTGAATTTGTGGCCTAAATTATCTTCAATCAAGCTGATAGTATCTGTTAATTGATTCAATCCTTCCACAGCCAAGTATTCAGCTTGAATAGGTATTAAAACTTCATCAGCTGCGCACAAAGCATTAATGGTTAATAATCCTAAACTGGGCGGAGTATCAATTAAAACAAAATCGTAATTGTCTTCTACTTTTTCTAACAATCTTGCTAATTTGTATTCTCTTCCCTTTTCTGAAATCAATTCAACAGGAGCTCCGGCCAAATCAGCGCTGGCAGGAAGAATATCTAAATCTAGAATAGAAGTTTTTTTAATAACAGCTTCTGGAGCAATTGCTCCCATCAAAGCATGATAAACAGACAATGAGAGATTGGCTGGATTTATTCCAACTGAAAAAGTGGCATTGGCTTGATTGTCAAAATCTACCAGCAAAACTTTCTTGCCATAAGCGGCCAAGAAAGATGCCAGATTGACGCTCATGTTTGTCTTGCCAACTCCGCCTTTATTATTAGTAACACAAATCAGTCTAGCCATTAGATTCAATTTATCATATTCTAATCAATTTACAAGAAACAAAAAATCTGCTAAAAGATAGTATTGGCCTTTGAGCCGAAGTGGCGGAATTGGCATACGCGCACGACTCAAAATCGTGTGAGCTTACGCTCGTGAGGGTTCAACTCCCTCCTTCGGCACCACTAAAAAAGCCCCCTTGCAGGGGCTTTTTTGATTAATTAAGGCCAGAATTGCCAACCAACCAGTATTCCTATTACCGCTCCCACTACCACATCAATTGGCCAATGGACTCCTCCATAGACTCTAGATATTCCCATCAGAGTACTAAGCAAAAAGAAAATCTTGCCTAGCAAGGGATTGAAATAGTAAATGACCATGCTGAAAGCAAAAAAAGAAACAGCATGTCCAGAAGGAAAAGAAGGAGTCGGTTTGGGCTTTAAAATCAATTTAACATCATCATTATCAACAAAAGGTCTTTTGCGCGGGAAAAGCCAATAAATGATCTGAGCAATTCCTCTGGCAATGAAAGCAGCGGCAAATGCCTTCCAAACCATTTCCCAATATTTATTAAAATCAATAAAAAGGAAGAACAGAACAATCCCAGCCATAACAAATCCTAAGTAATAGGCGAAGAATAAAGCTAGTCTATCTACTGCTTCAGATTTGTCTACATTATTATTAATTTTCTCAAACAGCTTTTTATTAAGACTCATTTTGTAATATTTTTTGGTTATCTTCTACATTTTTAAAAACTGTTATCCCCGGGCCAACTATAACATTATTCCCTATTATGATCCCAGGCATTGTTTTGACTCCTACTCCAAACTTAGCATTATCTCCGCAATAAAATCCTGCATAAGTGCTTCCTGTATCTACTTTCTCTCCTTTAACAACAGCTAGAATATTCTTTCTATCAATTCTGCGATTAGCGCACAACAATCCAGCTCCAAATCGGCAATCTCTGCCAATAACTGAATTGCCCAAATAGCCACTATGAAAATGAGTCCCACTCTGAATAATACTATCTTTTAATTCCATTAAGGCTCCAGTATGAACATTGTCTTCAATATTGAGCGGACCTCTTAAAACATTGCGAGCAGCAATAACAGAATTAGGACCGATATAGCAGGGACCTTTGATTACTGTTTGCTCATCAATTTTGGCTCCCTTGGCTACAAAAACATCTCCTTGCAAAACAGCAGTTTTGGCCACTTTAGCTCCAGGCTGTATTTTTTTCTTTAAATATTTCTTAAAAACAAAATCCCTTATTGCAAAAACATCCCAAGGATATTTCAAGGTGAAGCTTTCTTCTTTTTTAACATCTAAGAATCCGACATTCTTTTGCTTAGCATATTTAGCCAAAGCCAACATTAAAGAATAAGGGTGATCTGGTTCTTGGGATAAATAGGATAAGAATTCTTTGTTTAAAACATGAATTCCTAAAATCTTTAAATCTGATGGTTCTTTTCCTGGTTGGGGCTTTTCAACAATATCTACTACCTTATCTCCTTGAATAGCTATTATTCCATAAATCCCAGGATTCTTGGTCTTACTGCAAGTTAAAACAGCATCCTTTTTTAAAGCTAAAATCTTTTTAATATACAAACAAGCATCAACATGCTCAGCATTCAAAACTAAGAACTTTTCAACAAGCAAATCTTTAGCTAACAAAACAGCATCCCCTGTTCCCTTGGGCTGTTCTTGAGTTAAGTATTTTATCTTCACCCCAGTAATAGGATTGTTCTTTAATTCAGCCTCAATTTGCTTTTCTTTGTTCTGGATGATAATAACATCTTTGATTCCTGCTTGTTTAAGGCTGTCTATTGTATACCAGATAATAGGCTTGCCCATTATTGCAAAAAGCGACTTGTGCCTATTGTTTAAAGGCCAAAATCTAGAACTCTCTCCAGCGGCTAAAATGACGGCTTGGGTCTTCATAATAATGACAAGATTATTTTGACTAATTTATCTGAATCATGCAATGTTGGGCTTTTAGCATCAATAATATCTGCAACAATATATTTCTTCTTACCTAATTGGGCATTAATCTTGCTAGCTTGAACTAAAGACATTATAACTGGCTGATTCTTGGTTTTCTTAACCTTACTATTAACAATAACATGATCAATTTTACAATCCAAAAGCCTTTCAATCTCGCTAGCAAAGTCTATTGCTTGGAAATCATTAGTCTCTCCAATTTTAGTAGCTAAATTGCAAACATATACTTTCCTGGCCTTGCTTTGGCAAATGGCTTTAGCTAGTCCTTGGACTAACAAAATTTGAGCCAGAGAAGAATACAAATCCCCTGGACCAATAA
>JAKLGF010000037.1 GCA_022710815.1 Patescibacteria group bacterium | reverse complement strand
GAGTTTAATTGTCCTGGCCAAGGCAGTTGGGGAATATTTAAATTCATTGGCTTTAACAAGAACAGACCCAATCAACAAGATATACAAAACGCTAAAGAATTCATTAAGAAAATTAATAAATAACATGGAAGAACAAAAAAACAATCATATTGGTACAATAGTTAGCATAGTAGTAGTCGCTATAATCGGAGCATACATTCTTTTGGGCGGAAAAGTAACCAAAATTGAACCACCTAAGCAAGAACAGCCAAAAATAGAACAGCCAATACAAGATATTAAAGTGGAAGTAGAGAATCCAACAACTGTAATTCCATCTAGTTCTACTCCTACTTCAGCTACACCCACTGCTCCAGTAATTGAAGTTACTCCAGCTACTGATAATTCTCGTCCAGCAGGTATGCCACCAGCTCCTGGTAATCCTAACACACCACCTCCACCAGTAGAAGGCGGACCACAGTATTAATCTTATCCACCCCAGACAGGCTTTGCTAAAAGCCTGTTTTTCTTTATAATACAAAAAACTATGTGTGGAATTGTGGGCTACTTAGGCTCTAAAAAAACATTGCAAGTTTTGCTTGACGGACTGCGCAGACTAGAATATCGCGGCTATGATTCAGCCGGGATCAGTATTGGAGCGCGAGGGAAGGAAATAAAAAACATTAAGAGTGTGGGAAAAATTGCAGCCCTAGCTCAAGCTATTGGCAATCAAGAAATTGATGGCGATTTTGGCATTGCTCATACTCGCTGGGCAACCCATGGAGGGGTAACAGAAAAGAATGCTCATCCTCATCATGATTGCAAGAAAAATATTTTCTTAGCTCACAATGGAATAATTGAGAATTATCGAGAATTAAGAGCCAAGCTTTTAGAAGAAGGACACAAATTCTATTCTGAAACAGATACTGAAGTTCTAGCTCACTTAATTGAAAAATTCTTCAGTGGTAATTTAGAAAATGCAGTTATCTCAGCTTTGAAATTAGTTAAGGGAAGCTATGGCTTAGCTGTAATTGCCAAAGATGATCCAGAAAAAATTGTTGTTGCTAAAAACTCGTCGCCAATTTTAATTGGAATGGGCAATGATGAGTATTTAGTAGCCTCTGATGCTTCTGCTATTCTAGACCACACCAAAGAAGTTGTTTATCTCAATGATGGAGAAATTGCTGTTATTACTCTGCAAGGAGTAGAGTTTACTAATCTAGCTAATCAGAAATTGGACAAGAAAAAGGAAGTTTTAGAATGGAATATTTCTGAAGCCCAAAAAGGAGGCTATCCTCATTTCATGATTAAGGAAATATTTGAACAAGCTGATTCCATTAAGAATTCCTTGGCTGGAAGATTAATGGTTAAAGAGGGAAATGCCAAGTTGGGAGGAATTGAGAATATTGCTGAAAAATTGAGGGATATTGATAGATTAATAATCACAGGCTGTGGTACTGCCTATTTAGCCGGACTAGTGGGAGAATTCATGCTAGAAGAATATGCTGGCATTCCAGTAGAAGTGGAAATGGCTTCTGAATTAAGATATCGCAAACCAGTTTTAGACAAAAACACTGCCTTGCTTTGTATTTCCCAATCAGGAGAAACAATAGATACCTTGGTAGCTTTGCGAGAAGCGAAAATGAAAGGACTGCCAACAATGGGAGTAGTTAATGTGGTTGGCTCAACCATTGCCCGAGAAACAGAAGCTGGGATATATAATCACATTGGACCAGAAGTAAGCGTGGCCTCAACCAAAGCTTTTACTTCCCAATTAACCATTTTATCTTTACTGACATTATTCTTGGGCAGACAAAGACAAATGTCTTTGGTTACTGGCCAGAGAATTGCTAAAGAATTAAATGCTCTTCCTAAATTAATTCAGAAGGTTTTAGAACAAGAACCAGAAATCAAAAAATTAGCTAAGAAATATTATAAGAGTAATAATTTCTTGTTCATCGGAAGAAAATACAATTATCCAGTTGCCCTAGAAGGAGCTTTGAAATTAAAAGAAATTTCCTACATGAATGCCCAAGGATGCGCGGCTGGAGAAACTAAGCATGGCCCTATTGCCATGATTGATAAAGATTTTCCAACTTTTGCTATTGCTCCCAAGGATAGTGTTTATGAAAAGATGATTTCTAATATCGAGGAAATAAAGGCAAGGGGAGGATCAATTTTAGCCATTGCCACTCAGGGTGATAAAGAAATTGCTAAAATTACCAAAGATGTCATATACATCCCTAAAACTTTAGAAATGCTGACTCCAATCCTTTCTGTTATTCCTCTTCAAATTTTTGCTTATCATTGCGCAGCTTTGCGCGGGTATGACGTGGACAAGCCTAGAAACTTGGCCAAGTCTGTTACGGTAGAATAAAATAAAAAGAAAATTATGGGTACATTTAAACATTTGTTAATAGGATTGCTTGTAGTAATAGCTATGGGCTCAATTTGGTATGTGCAAAATAATAAAAACAACGTACCGCTTAATCAATCCAATAGCACAACTACTCCCAAAGAAAATACTCAATTAGCTAATCCTGCCTCTACTAATTGTATTAAGCAAGGAGGAAGATTAGATATCCGCGAAGATAAAGAAGGCGGACAATATGGAATTTGTGTTTTCAATAATGGAACAGAATGCGAAGAATGGGCCTTTTTCAGAGGAGAATGCCAAAAAGGAACAGGAGAAGATGACTTCTGCGGTTATGCCCAAGGAACTTGCAAAACCAATTCTGACTGTATTGTTGGAGGATGCTCTAGCCAGGTTTGCCAGTCTAAGAGCCAAGATCCAGTAGTAACAACTTGTGAATTCAGAGAATGCTACAAAGCAGAGAAGTATAATCTTTCCTGTCAGTGCGTAGAAAATAATTGCCAATGGAAATAACTATGACACAAATAAAACAAATATATCGCTGTAAAGTTTGCGGAAATATTGTGGAAGTAATAAATACAGGAGCTGGAACCTTGGTTTGTTGCGGACAAGATATGGAATTATTATCTGAAAATACTGTTGAGGCATCTTTGGAAAAGCATGTTCCTGTTATTGAAAAAACAGAAAAGGGAATAAAAGTAAAAGTTGGATCAATTCCTCATCCCATGGAAGATTCCCACTATATCCAATGGATAGAGTGCCTTGAATGCGGTTGCAGGAAATTCCTCAAACCAGGAGATGCTCCAGAAGCAGAATTTTGCTGTTCTGAATGCGGAGGCCAAGCTAGAGAATATTGTAATTTGCACGGCCTTTGGAAATCTAATTAATATAATTATGTTAGCTCAAGCTTCACAATTTTTAATTGAAATTAATAATCTTTTTGTCGGATTCTTGGTAGAATACGGATGGAAACTAGTTAAAGCCCTAGTAATCTTTTTAGTTATTGAATTAGTAGCTGATTTTGCCATAGCCAGATTAGTAAGAGGAGCTGTTTGGCATAAATTCGGGAAAGTAGAACAAAAAAGAATTGAAACTATTGTTTCTTCTTTTTCTAATTTCTTGAGAATCTTTGTCAGAATAATCGCGCTCTTAACTATTTTACCCATTTTTGGAATTAATGTTGGCCCATTATTAGCCGGAGCCGGAGTTTTAAGTGTTGGCCTAGGTTTGGCTTCCAAGGAAATGATTGTGGATTTTCTAGCCGGAGTTATGATTTTGTCTGATGATCAATTCAGAATCGGAGATCAAGTCAAATTAAGTCTTGTTGATGCCAAGACTATTGTTCAAGGAACAGTTAAAGATATTTCTTTGCGCAGAACAATTGTTCAAGGAGATGATGGAATGGAGCACTTTATTCCCAATAGCGCCATTAAGATTTCAGCTAAGAAGTTCTAAGAGTTTTAATTCTAATTTCTTGGTTTCTAAATCCAAGACAGCAAAACTAGGTTTGTAAAATACACCTCCTAATGTTCCAGGATTAGCTAATTGGCAATCCTGGACTTTTTGAATCCAAGGCTTATGAGTATGTCCGTAAAAGAAAAAGTCATAGCTAAGACAAGAATCTTTGGCTAATTCGGGGAAATGGCAGAAGCCAATTTTTAATCCTTGGAGTTCTAAGTTCCCAATATTATTAAAAATTGAAAAGTTTTTCAAATTAAGATCAGAAATATCATGGTCTTGGTCGCAATTGCCCAAAGATAAATAGATTTTTCCATTAAAATTCTGGTCTAAAAACAAGGCGGTTTCTTTGGTTGTTACATCTCCGCAGTGGATTATTATCTGAATTTTGTTTTGAGAACAAAAATCCAGCATTTTCTGGATATTGTTTTGATTGTCATGGCTGTCAGAAACAATTGCTATTTGCATAGATTCCTGGATTATGTCTTAAAATGACCAAGGTTGTGAGCTGTCTGTTTTTAGTATATAGTGATTATGACTTTTAGTCTACAAACCAATGGAGGATTCCATAGTGGAAGAAATTAAAAGGCGACTTGATATTGTTGATGTAGTGGGAGGATATATCAAGCTCAAGAAGGTAGGGGTTAACTACACTGCTTTTTCGCCGTTTCACACTGAAAAGAATCCTTCTTTTTTTGTTTCTCCTTCTAAACAAATCTGGCATGACTTTTCTCTGGGCAAGGGCGGAGATATTTTCCGCTTTGTCATGGAAATTGAAAACATTGATTTTAGAGAAGCTCTTAAGACTTTGGCTAAAAAAGCCGGAGTGGAATTAAAAGAATCTCCAGAATTCAAAAAGACCAATGACCAAAAGCAGAGAATGCATGAATTAAATGAATTGGCTTGCCAATTCTTTGAAAAACAATTAGATCTTTCTGTTAATGGCCAAAAAGCCAGAGACTATTTGCACAAAAGAAAAGTAACTGATGATTCAATTAGAAAATGGAGAATCGGCTGGGCTCCAGATACTTGGCACAGTTTGGTTAATTTCTTGGTTTCCAAGAAATTTTCTACTAATGAAATAGAGCAGGCTGGATTAGCTTTAAGATCTTCGCGAGGAGATATGCATGATCGATTCAGAGGAAGAATCATGTATCCTATTGCTGATATTACTGGACAAATAGCTGGGTTCACAGGCAGAGTTTTAACTAAGGCCCAAGAAGCAGCTGGTATGGCCAAATACATGAATATTCCCAATACATTGCTTTATGACAAAAGCAGAATACTTTATGGCCTAGATAAAGCCAAGGTCACTATTTTAAAAAATGATTCCTGTATTTTAGTTGAAGGACAAATGGATGAAATAATGTCGCATCAGGCTGGAATTGAAAACGCTGTAGCAGTTTCAGGAACTGCTTTGACGCCTAGTCATTTGTTAATGCTTAAGC
>JAKLGF010000036.1 GCA_022710815.1 Patescibacteria group bacterium | reverse complement strand
GCTCCGTTCTTTTTTCCAACAATTTTAGATATTTCTACTTGATTGGAAAGCTTAATTGGAGAATTCATTACTCTTTCTCCAGAAGCATAAATGTCACTTCCTTCGGGAATATCATAAGGAGCAAGGCATTTATTATCAGCTCCTCTAGCACAATCACAGTTAGCATAAAGCAAATATCTTCCCTGTCCTTTTTCTAAGAAGACTCCGTAACCATTTCTGGGAACCATTTGGGTTTGACCGCTAGGGTCACAATTAGTAACAGTAGAAATAGAACTGGCCATTTGCTGGACTCTGCGGATATTCTGAGCAAAGGAATAAACATCTCTTTGCAGAGAAAGCTGTTTCTGAGAAGAACCAAAATTAGCAAAAATTCCAGCAGCAATAACAATAATAGCTATTACTGTTATCATTTCTGCCAGAGTATATCCTTTTTCAAAATTATGTTTCATTGGAATAAGAAATTAAAATACAGTTGCATTAAATTCTGGCCCCAGAATAAAGCGATCCAATAACCAGCAATCAGAAATGGTCCAAAAGGAATCTCGCTTTTGGGTGTTTTTTTCTTGGAAACTATTAATATTAATCCTATTATACCACCGCTAATAACTGCTATCAACAAACTTATTAACACGTTGGGCATGCCTAAGAACCCTAGTAAGAGCATAAGCTTAACATCTCCTGCTCCCATCCATTTCTCACCAGATAAAGCATACAATAACCAAAAGAATCCAGCTGGAATGAATATGCCCAACAATATGGGAAAAGCCTTGTCCCAGGAAGAGAAATAGCCATTAACAAAGCCATAAAGAGAATAAACCCCTATTCCCCAATAGACCAGATCCACTGGTATCAAACAATGGTTTAAATCATAGAAGAAGATAATAAACAAAAAGGAGGAAATAACTATTTGCAAAACTAAATTCAAAATATTGCCATCAAAGAAATAAAAATGAGTAGCTACTACCAAACCAAACAATATTTCTGAAATTGGATACTGCCAAGAAATCTTTTTCTTGCAATATCTGCATTTTCCTTTCAAAAACAAAAAGCTTAATATTGGGAACAAATCATTCCAGTCCAAATCATGATTGCACCAAACACATTGCGATCTGCCTTTAGTAAAGCTTTTATTACTAGCCAGCCTAACACTGATGCAATTCAAAAACGAGCCCAAGAATATTCCTAAAAGAAAACCTAAAATGGATATATACATAAAATAAAATGCCCTATATTTTATTATAGGGCATTTTGCGAAATTTGCTAAATATTAGTTGACGGTTCCGCAATCTAATACTGTCCCAGCACAAACTGTGGCAACAGATGTTTTTCCAGCCTTTCCAGTAGAATCAACACAATAATATTCTCCTGTAGTAGATATCAATGGAACTTTAGCGCACCAATCCATGTTGCTAGATCCACCATGCAAACCAATTGCCCAAACAGATGTTGCGTGTGTTGCGGCAACATATCCAGTTGCTCCCTCAATTGGAAAACCAAGTTGCTTGCGAATATCAAAATAAAGAGTATTTAATTCTGAGTTTATTTCGGAAATTCCAGTATCATCATTTGTAGTGATGAATGTATATGTTCCGTTATAAGTCCCTGTATCTTTTGTTAATTCGATCTGACTCCTAATTTGTGACATATCAGCAATAATTCTAGCATCTTTAGCTCTCTTGGTTGCACTCTGAATACCAACCAAAACGATAGAGGCCAAGGTGACAATGATTGCGATAACAACTAACAACTCAACTAATGTGAAACCCTTGTTTGTTTTCATTTGTTTTAATAATTTATTTTACTTTAATAATATATTTACAAAGATTAATCACGACCTTTCTGTTTTTGATTACTATTTAATAATACCAAACTTAACAATTGCTAGCAATTAATTAAGCTGTGAAAAACTACATTGACTGGATAGCTGAGAAAATGGGCAAGAAGACAGCAATAGCAAAGAATCCGACCACTAAGCCCAAAAATATGATTAAAGCTGGCTCAAGCATTCCAATTACTCTGTCTACTGTTCTCCAAACTTCTGATTCATAGTAAACAACAACCTTACCCATGGCATCTTCCAGATTTCCTGTTTTTTCTCCCACATAAATCATTTGAGTCATTAAGGGAGGGATATAGTCTGAATAGCCTGAGAAGACAGCGCTCATGGGATTTCCCTTTCTCACCTGATCCCTTACTTCCCAAACAATGTCCTTGTAAACACTGTTAGTGACAACATCAGCTGTAATTTCTAGAGACTGTGAAATGGGCAATCCAGCAGAAATCAAAGTGGCCAAAGATTCAGCCATTGAAGCTACTTGGATTTTTTTAACCATATCTCCAATCACAGGCAAGCCCAAAGACCATCTGTTAATATTCTCCTTCCCTTGCTTGGTATTCACATACCAAATTAGGAAAACAATAATAGCAGCAAAAACTCCAAATATTGTCCAGCCATGATTTCTCATGGAAGCTGAAGCAGCAAAAATCCATTGAGTAACGGGTGGAACTTTGTCTGAATATTGTCCCAAGACTTGTTCAAAAGAAGGAATAACAAAGAAAGCCATAACTCCAAAAACAGCAATAAAGACAATTAAAATGAATAAAGGATAAGTAGTGGCTCCAATCACTTTCTGCCTAAGATTATTCTCTCTTTCCATGTGCTCATTGAGAGTCAATAAATTCTGAGCCAATTTACCAGAAATTTCTCCAGTCTTAACCATGCTGATAAAGAAAGGTGAAAAGATCTTATCATACTTGGACAAAGCTTCAGAAAAAGAAGATCCTCCTTCAATATCATGAGCAATATTTAAAATCTTTTCCTTGAACACTGGATTAGCATTCTGAGCCCCCAGAGTTCTTAATGATTCAGTCAAAGGAACTCCAGATTTAAACAAAATAGCCAATTGCTGGGTAAAAAGCAAAACATCATTAAAAGATACTCTTCCAATATTAATATCTCTTTTGAAAATGGGCTGTTCATCTGGGCTAAGGCTGGTCACAAAATACCCCTTGGCTTGTAAGAATTCCAAAGCGCTTTCCTGGGAAGCTGATTCCATTGTCCCAGAAATACTGGACCCGTCTTTAGTTTTTACTTGGTATCTAAATTTCATATTTTTGGTTCAAATAACTTTTAAGTTCTGTTGGATTAAGCGAATAATTTAAAGCTACATCTAAAGATACTATTCCCTGCTTTACTAAGTAAGCCAGGGATTTATTCATAGAAACCATTCCTTGGCTGGCTGATGTTTCAATAATAGAAGGAACTTCATGAATCTTGTTATCTCTAATCAAATTGGAAACTGCTGTGTTATTAAATAGTACTTCGCAGACTGGAACCAAGGTTCCATTAATACTAGGCACTAATCTTTGCGAAATTATTCCAAACAAGGCAGTGGATAGCTGGGCCCTGATTTGGTTTTGCCTGTCTCCTGGAAAACTATCAATAATTCTGTGAATGGTTTCAGCAGCAGAATTAGTGTGCAAAGTAGCAAAGACCAAATGTCCAGTTTCGGCAGCTGTTAAAGCTGTGGTCATTGTTTCTAAATCTCTGATCTCTCCTACCATTATAACATCAGGATCCTGGCGAAGCGAGGCCCTTAATCCTTTATCAAAAGTAGCCACATCTTTGTCTACTTCTCTCTGGTCAATAATGCTTTGATTGTCGCTGAAAATATATTCAATTGGATCTTCAATGGTAATGATATGATCATTTCTAGTCTTAGTAATCTCATCAATAATAGCAGCCAAAGTAGTAGACTTTCCTTGATTAGAAGGACCAGTTACAACAACAAATCCTTGCTTAGGTTGAGTAAAAGAATGGATCACCTTGGGCAAAGCCAAATCATCTAATGTTTTAATGACATTGGGAATCAAGCGCAATGAACAAGAAATCTTGTTCATTTGGAAATAGATATTGCCTCTAAATCTGATTTTATCTTCTAAAGAATAGGAGAAATCAATATCTCTTTCCTGCAAGAATCTCTGGCGTCTGGATTCAGGGAGCAGGATATTAACAATGGAGGCCATATCATTTTCTGAAAATTCCTCTTCTTCAGACAAAACAACCAAATCTCCATTGATTCTGACAATTGGCTTATGCCCTACGCATAAGTGCAAATCTGAAGCGCTCTTTTCAATGGCTAAAGCCATTGCTTTGCGCAATTTCTCATTTGATTTTCCTGAAATTGTTTCTTTTAATATGTTTATTCCGTCCATTTTATTCTCCTTCTTTAGTTTGAGAAATTACTTCTTCTAAAGATGTCACTCCCAAGATTACTTTCAAGAATCCATCTTGTCTCATGGAAATCATTCCCTGAGCCTGAGCCACTTCCCTAATCTTGTCTTCAGAAGGATTGCCAGCCAATATCTGAGCAATATCATCACTCATGGAAAAGACTTCATAAATTCCGATTCTTCCGCTGTATCCAGTATTATTACATTCCTTACATCCCACTGGCTTGCCAGTTAAGATTTCTCCGTCCAAATTAATTCCGTATTTAGCAATATCTTCTTTGCGGACAGTAGCAATTTCTTTTTGAATCATTTCTGAAACTCCAACTGGCGCCTTTTCCATTTGTTTGCACAATGGGCAAAGCTTTCTTACCAATCTCTGAGCAATGATAATATTCAAACTGGGTGAAACTAAGAAATTGGGAATTCCTAAATTAATCAACCTGGGAATAGCACCAATTGAATCATTAGTATGCAATGTGCTTAAAACCAAGTGTCCTGTTAAAGCAGAATGGACTGCCAAGTCTGCTGTTTCATGGTCTCTGATTTCTCCGACCATGATAATATCTGGGTCATGCCTTAACATTGATCTTAATCCAGCAGCAAAAGTATATCCGATTTCAGACTTAACCTGAGATTGATTAATCCCATCAACCACATATTCCACTGGATCTTCCATGGTCATAACATTCATTTTTTCTCTATCTACTTTCTGCAACAAGGCATACAAAGTTGTGGTTTTACCAGATCCAGTAGGACCAGTAACCAAAATCATTCCCAATGGCTTTTTGAGATTATCTTTAATAGCTTGAGCCATTTTGGGTCTAAATCCTAATTCTTCCAAAGTTAAAGCTTTGGCTTGTTCAGACAAAAGCCTCATAACAATCTTTTCTCCGTAGAAGACTGGAAGTATTGAGACTCTGATAGAAATCTTGTCTGAATCATTGGAAATCTTAAATCTTCCATCTTGAGGCAATCTATGCTCATCAAGCTTAAGATTAGATAGAACTTTAATTCTAGCCACTAAACCAGTAGCAATTTGCTTGGG
>JAKLGF010000035.1 GCA_022710815.1 Patescibacteria group bacterium | reverse complement strand
TCTTGAAGTGAGCATGGCATTCTTCACAAAGATAATCCACTACCTGAGGAGCTTGATTAATTATTTCTCTATCTTTTTCATCCTTGCTGTCTAAAATCCTAAGAGGATTGGTTTTTAATCTTCTCTGAGAATCACTGGATAAGAATTTTTCTTTTGACTTGAGATAGCGCATTAAAACCTTGCGATACTGAGGTCTGCATAAAGCGCATCCAATATTATTAATCTGGATTTCTAAATCTTTGAATTTCAATTCCTGGAGAATAGCATAAAACATTTGGATTGTTTGAGCATCAACAATAGGATCTTTGGATCCAAATATTTCAAAATTGAATTGATTGAATTGTCTGTATCTTCCTGCCTGTGGTCTTTCATATCTAAACAATGGTCCATGAGAAAACAATTTAACTGGTTTGGGCAAAGAAAACATTCCATGCTGCAAATATGCTCTAACAATTCCGGGAGTAAATTCTGGCCTCAAACAAAGAGTGTCATCACCTTTGGTTCTGACAACATACATTTCTTTTTCAACAATATCGCTAGTTAATCCTGTGCTTTTTTGGTAAACCTCAATGTTTTCCAAGACAGGAGTTTCTATTCTAGAAAAACAATAATCATGAGCTACTTTAGAAACTGTATTGATGACCTTATCAAAAAACACCACATCTTCGGGCAAGATATCGTGCATGCCTGTTGGGGCCTGGAATTTAGATTTTGCTTCTTCTTTGCTCATAATAATTTGTTGCTTACGGATTTAATTGAAAGGCTGCGGGCATGGAAAATACTTTAATTGATACTTTACCAATTATCATATTATATGGTAAGGGTCCCCATTCACGGGAATCTTTGGAATTATTACGGTTGTCCCCCATTACAAAATATTGATCTGGGCCAAGCTTAATGGCTTTTTCATTGTAAGTGAAGGTCTTAAGATCTTTGGGCAAATAGCTTTCGGTTAATTGCATTTTCTGATCATCTTTTTCAATAAAGACATCTCCATCTTTAATCCTGATTGTTTCTCCGGGTAAAGCTATTATTCTTTTAATATATCTTGTTTTAGGATCAGGAGGGGCGTTAAAAATGACAACATCGCCTCTCTGGGGCTTGGAAAACCTGTAGGAAATCTCGTCAACGATTAAATAGTCGCCATCGTGGAAAGTGTTTTCCATAGATGGTCCGCTGACAATAAAGGGCTGAAAGACAAACATTCTAATAGGGATAACAATAACAGCAGCAATAATGAAAACCTCTAGGGTTTCAATAAGGCTCTGCTTGAATCCAGCCAGCCTACTTTTCTTGTTTTCAGGCTCTAAATGAGCGTTATTTGGGTCTTCCATGATTCCTTATTATACAAACTTTGGACTTTTTAGCAAGATTGGCTTGGGAAAAGCCTTTTTTTCTGGTAATATGTATTAAAGATAAAAAATATGTTTTTAATTACCGGCCTAGGAAACCCTGGAGAAGAATTAAAAGACACCAAGCATAATCTGGGCTTTGCAGTTTTAGACCAGCTCGATCCTGATGCTAAGTGGCAGGAAAAAAAGGCCTATTCTGCTCTTTTGGCTAAAACAATCATTGCTGGGCAAGAGGCTATTTTGGTCAAACCCCTAACTTTCATGAACAATTCTGGCCAAGCAGTTAAGAAAATAGCCAAGGATTTCAAAATCAAGCCTGACAAAATTATTGTTGTCCATGATGACCTGGATTTGCCCATAGGAGGGATAAAATTGTCCCAAAACAAGAATTCTGGAGGGCACAAAGGAGTCCAGTCCATAATTGACCACATTAAATCCAAAAATTTCATCAGAATCAGAATTGGGATTGGAAAAACTAAAAAAGAAGAAACAGCCCAATTTGTTCTCAGCTCCTTTTCTAAAAAAGATGCAGCTGCTGTAAAAGAGACTATTAAACAAGCCTGCCAGGCTGTGCAAGAAATTGCTAGCAATGGCTATCAAATAGCAGCTGGGAAATTCAATTAAAAATGGGAGATATACAAATAATATCTTCAAAAGACAAAGACTTCCCCATTGCTTTAAAAAATATCTCTCCTAAAGTAGAGCAGATCTATGTCTGTGGCCAATTACCTAATCTTGGCCACTGTTTTGCTATTGTCGGTACCCGCAACCTGACCGATTATGGAAAAGCTGTTGTTTCAGATATTGGCTATCAATTAGCTAAATCTGGTTTTGTTATTATTAGCGGACTAGCCCAAGGAATAGATACCTGTGCTCACCAAGCAGCTCTGCAAGCTAAACAAAAAACTATTGCTGTCCTAGGAACTGGCCTAGATGATTCTGTTATGTTCCCTAAAGAAAACTTGTCCTTGGCTAAAGAAATTACTAATCATGGCTGTTTGATTTCTGAATATTCCAACAAAACTCCAGGAAACAAATACAGCTTTCCGGCTCGCAATAGAATTATTGCTGCTTTAAGTTTAGGAATTCTAGTTGTGGAAGCCAAAGAAAAGTCAGGATCATTGATAACAGCCAATTGGGCTAAGAAGTACAAGAAAAAGATCTTTGCTATTCCTGGGAGAATTGATTCAGAGAATTCCCAAGGCTGTAATCAATTGATCAAACAAGGAGCAATCTTAGTGCAAACAGCTGATGATATCATTCAAGAATTAAAAAAACCAAAAACAATTTTTTAAAGCGGGATTGCCCGCAAGCCTTGTTTGTAGTACACTATCTTTGTCAGAAGAAAAACAAAAAAATGGATTTAATAATCGTAGAGAGTCCTACCAAATCTAAGACAATAACAAAATTCTTAGGCAAGAATTACAAAATACTTGCTTCTTTCGGCCATGTCAGAGACTTGCCTAAAAGCGATTTGGGAATAGATGTAGATAATGGATTTGAACCTAAATATGTAATTCCTACTAAAGCCAAAAAGAATGTAACAGCTCTCAAAAAGGCTGCCCTAGAAGCTGATAATGTAATACTAGCTACGGATCCTGACCGAGAAGGAGAAGCTATTTCCTGGCATATTTTATCCATTTTGGATTCCAAAGCTAAAGTCAAATACAAAAGAATTGCTTTTCATGAAATTACTCAAAGCGCAATCCAAGATGCTTTAGACAATCCAAGGGATATAGACATCAATTTGGTTAATTCCCAGCAAGCCAGAAGAATCTTAGACAGACTAGTGGGCTATAAGCTCTCTCCCCTGCTTTGGAAAAAAATTGCCAAAGGATTGTCAGCTGGAAGAGTACAATCAATTGCTTTGAGATTAATCTGCGATCGAGAAAAAGAAATCCTGGCTTTTATTCCCCAAGAATACTGGTCTGTCCAAGCTTTGCTCAAAAAGAAAAATTCCAAAGAGATTTTTGAAGCTTCTCTTTCTAAAAAAGATGGAAAAGCAGTAGATAAGTTGGAGATAAAAAACGAACAAGAAGCCAAACAAATTTTAAAAGACTTAGAAAACGCCCAATATATTGTTGAAGAAGTTGAACAAAAAGAAACTCGCAAGCTTCCCTCTCCTCCTTTCACTACCAGCACCTTGCAACAAAATGCTTGGAACACATTGAAATACAGCGCCAAAATGACTATGTCTTTGGCCCAACAGTTATATGAACAAGGTTTGATCAGCTATCACAGAACAGATTCTACTAATTTGTCTGAGCAATCCCTTAAAGATGCTCACGATTATTTATCCAAAAACCTAGGCAAAGAATATGCCCTAGATGTCCCCCGCCATTTCAAGACAAAATCCAAAATGGCTCAAGAGGCCCACGAAGCAATCAGACCCACTCATCCTGACAACACTCCCCAATCTTTGAAAGATAAGCTCAATCCTAAACAGATAAAGATTTATGAATTAATCTGGAGGAGATTCTTGGCTTGCCAAGCTCAACCAGCAATTTTTGATTCTTTTGGAGCAGACATTGTAGCCAAGAACTATACTTTCCGCGCTACTGGTAGCTCAATCAAGTTTGATGGATTCTTGAAAATCTATCCTCAAAAACAAGAAGATAAATATGTCCCAGCTTTAGAAAAAGGAGAAAATTTGGATTTAGACAAGCTCAATCCAGAGCAACATTTCACTCAACCTCCAGCCCGATACAATGATGCCAGCCTTATTAAAAAATTAGAGGAATATGGAATTGGAAGACCTTCCACCTATTCTTCAATCATTTCTGTTGTTCAAGAAAGAAACTATGTTATCAAAGATGATCAAAAGAGATTTACTCCTACTGAAATTGGAACATCGGTCAATGATTTGCTAGCTCAATATTTCTCAGAAATAGTAGATTACAATTTTACCGCTCAAATGGAAAATGAATTAGATGAGATTGCCGAGAACAAAAAAGATTGGCAGGAAGTTGTTAAAGACTTTTATCTTCCTTTTGCCAAAGACTTGGCCAAAGGAGAAAAAGAAATCCAGGGATTCAAGCCAGCTGATGAAAAGACAGATAAGATTTGTCCTGACTGTGGCAAACCATTAATTATTAAATTTGGAAGATTTGGGAAATTCTATGCTTGCAGTGGATTCCCTGATTGCAAATACACTGCTCCACTAGAAACAGCTAAGATTGAAATTAAATGCCCCGAATGCAAAGAGGGCGATATTATCCAAAAGAAAACTAAACGCGGAAAGATCTTCTTTTCTTGTTCTAATTGGCCCAAATGCCAATTTGCAACTTGGGACAAACCGATTGATGAATTCTGTCCCAAATGTGGCAAGATTTTAACTCAGAGTATAAAAAACGTTGTGAAGTGCTCAAACAAAGAATGCGATTATAAGAAATGACGATCAATGGCCTTATTCTAGAAATAAAAAAGCATAACCCCGATATTGAAATCGAGACAATCAATAAGGCCTACGAATTCGCATCAAAAGCCCACCAAGATCAAAAAAGGGCTTCAGGAGAACCGTATATCCAACATCCTCTTAGAGCTGCTGTAACCCTAGTCAGGCTCAAATTAGACACCACAACTATTGCGGCCTGTCTTTTGCATGACGTTGTCGAAGATCACCCAGATTGCGAAGAAGAATTCAAAAAACAATTTAATAAGGAAATAGTAAAAATTGTTTCCTTGGTAACCAAGATCAGCAAGATTGAGTATCATGGAATGGAACGTTATGCCGAGAATCTTAAAAAAATGATTCTGGCTTTGAGTGAAGATGTCAGAGGCGCTTTCATTAAATTGGCTGACAGATTAGATAATTTAAAAACCCTGGAATCTTTATCTGAAGAAAAGCAGAAAAGAATGGCTAGAGAAACTCTAGAAATCTATGCTCCCCTAGCCAATAGATTAGGTATTGGTTGGATGAAGGGAG
>JAKLGF010000034.1 GCA_022710815.1 Patescibacteria group bacterium | reverse complement strand
GAAATAATTCTGCTTTGCATATTATTGGATTATTACAAATTCAGGCAGTGCATAGTTATTTGAACCACTTGTTTGCTTTATTGGACTTATGCAAAAAACAAAAATTCAAGAATGTTCTTATTCATGCTATTACTGACGGCAGAGATGCTCCAGTAACCGAAAGCTTGAAACACTTAACAGCTTTAGAGAAAAAGATTAAAGCTTTGGGATTTGGCAAAATTGTTACTGTTTCGGGAAGATACTTTGCCATGGATAGAGACAAGCGCTGGGACAGGACCCAAAAAGCCTATGACTGCATAATTGATGGAAAAGCTCCTGAATTTTTGAATGCAACTAAATATGTTAAGGCTTGCCATGCTAAAAAAGAAACAGATGAGTTTATTACCCCCAGCAAGCTAGCCGGATATCAGGGAATGAAGAATAATGATTCAATAATATTTTTTAATTTTCGCACAGACAGGACAAGGCAATTAACTCAAGCTATTGTTGAAAATGATTTTGCTGGATTCAAAAGAGAAAAGAAGAATTTCTTTTTTGTGGCCATGACTCAATATTATCAGCCCATGAATGCCAAAGTAGCTTTCAAAGATATTAAGCTTGATGACTTGTTGGGACAAGTGATAAGCAAAGCAGGTTTAAGTCAGTTAAGAATTTCAGAAACAGAGAAATATGCCCATGTTACTTTTTTCTTTAACGGCCAGTCTGAAGAGCCCTATGTTGGAGAAGAAAGAATTTTAATCAATTCTCCTAAAGTAGCTACTTATGATTTAAAGCCAGAAATGAGTGTTTATGAAATTGGCAATGCTTTGACAGAAAAAATCAATGAAAAGAAATATGATTTCATTGTTACCAATTTAGTTAATGGCGACATGGTTGGACATACAGGTAATTTTGAAGCAGTGAAAAAAGGAATTGAGGCTGTTGATAAAACAGTGGGGCAGATTGTTAAAGCTGGATTGGCTAACAATTACAATATTTTTGTTTTTGCTGATCATGGGAATGCTGAAGACAAGACTAATAAATGGGAAACTAGCCATACGATTAACAAAGTTCCCTTTGTTTTGGTCTCCAATCATAAATACAAGATTAAAAAAACAGGAGGATTAAAAGACGTGGCTCCTACAGCCCTAGATATTCTGGGGTTAAAACAGCCCATAGCTATGACAGGCAAAAGCTTGATTGTCAAGAAGTAAGAGCATATATTTACAAATTAGGGGCGATTTAATATAATAACCTAGTTAATAAAATAGTTATAAAATAATAACTTTCTGTATTCATTTGTAATGATTACGGGAAAAGAAAATAAAAAACATGGAAGAAGAACAGCAAACAAAGAGCGGTTCAGGACTTAAGGTTATCCTTGGAGTTTTAGCCTTAGTCGCATTATTTTCTTGGGCAGCTTTTGCCGGAAAGAATGTTAAACCGTCAACAACAGGAAATAACACAATCAAACCAGGACCAGCCAAGGAAGTCACTGAGAGAGTCGTTAAGTATATTAATGAGAATTTGTTAGCTCCAGAAGGTTCACCACCAGCCACATTGGCATCAGCCGGAGAAGAAGTCGCCGGATTATACAAGTTCACTATTGCAATTGGAGAAGGAGAACAGGCTTTCAAAAGAGATCTCTATACCACTAAAGATGGAAAATTAGTTTTCACTCAGATTGTTGATACCAGTCAGCCAGCACCAGCAGCCCAACAGGCTCCTGCTGCATCAGCTCCTAAGTCTGACAAAGTTGATGTTAAATTGTTTGTTATGAGCTACTGCCCATTCGGATTCCAGGCAGAAAAAATGTACCTTCCAGTTTTAAAGCTTTTGCAAAACAAAGCTAACATGGGAATCTATTTCGTTAACTATGCCATGCATGAAAAGCAGGAAGTTGATGAAAACACTCTTCAATACTGTATTCAGAAAGAACAGAATAACAAGTTTGCTGACTATTTGACTTGCTTCATTGATAAAAACGAAAGCGCAAAATGTTTGGATAAAGTTGGTGTAGACAAGACCAAGCTCAATGCTTGTATTTCTGCTACTGACAAGGAATTTGGAATTACTGCTAAATACGATGATAAAGCTTCATGGTTAAATGGCAGATTCCCAATTTATCCAGTTCATGAAGAACTCAATACCAAGTATGGAGTTCAGGGATCACCAACCATTGTTATCAATGATACAGTTATTGATTTAGCTGACAGATCTCCCGAAGCATTCAAGACTGCTATCTGCAATGCTTTCAACAATGCTCCAGAAGAATGCAAGACCACTCTTGATAAAACATCTCCTCAACCAGGACCAGGATGGACAGCTCCTACAGCAGCTGCCACACCTTCAACAGGAGGTTGCGGACAATAATTGCTAATTTCAAAACAGCCTTTCGGGGCTGTTTTTGGTTGCAAAAAGAAGAGAGGTTTAATATAATCAAGGTAGAAAATAATAAAACAACATATGGTAAAAGTAGCAATTAATGGATTCGGCAGAATCGGCCGATTAACTTTTAGAAATATTATTAAAAATATTCCTGGATTAGAAGTTGTGGCAATCAATGATTTAACTGACAGCCACACCTTAATCCATTTATTAAAATATGACTCCTCTTATGGTCATTGCGGATTTGAAGTTTTGGAGAAAGAGGGAGCAATGGTAGTTAATAACAAGGAAATAAAACTCTTTTCTGAAAAAGATCCAACCAAACTGCCTTGGAAAGATTTGGGAGTTGATGTTGTTTTGGAATGCACAGGAGCCTTTACTAAATATGATGATGCCCACAAGCATATTGAGGCTGGAGCTAAAAGAGTTGTTCTTTCTGCCCCTTCTAAAACTCCAGACAAAGTAAAATCATTTGTAATTGGAGTTAATGATGATGATTTGGCTGTTTGTACCGATGATGTGATTGATATGGGATCATGCACAACCAATTGCTTAGCCCCAGTAGTAAAGATTCTAGAAGAGAATTTGGGAATTGCCAAAGGATTCATGACTACAATTCACAGCTATACCAATGATCAGAATATTTTAGACTTGCCTCATAAAGATTTGAGAAGAGCTAGATCAGCTGGATTGAGTATTATTCCCACTAGCACTGGAGCTGCTAAAACTGTAGGTAAAATTTTTGAAACACTTTCTGGAAAAATGGATGGAATTGCTATGAGAGTTCCAACTCCTACTGTTTCCATTGTTGATTTCATTTGCATTGTTAACAAAGAAACAACCAAAGAAGAAGTAAATGAAATCTTTGTTAAGAATCAGATTCCAGGAATATTCAAAGTAGCCCAGGAACCATTAGTTTCCATGGATTACAAAGGGGATAGCCATTCTTCTGTTTTAGATGCAGAGTTAACAATGGTTAATGGTAATTTGGTCAAAGTTGTGGCCTGGTATGATAATGAATGGGCCTATTCCTGCCGATTAGGAGAGTTTTGCTTAAAAGCAGCTAGATAAAAGAGATTTAGTCAAAACCCCTTAGAAATGAGGGGTTTTTGTTGTGCTTGACAGAATTGGGATATGATGATATAATACAGACAGTAAAGGATTGAAAAAATCCGATGAAAATTAAATAGTGGTTTATGCCTTTGCCACAAAAAGAAAAAAGTCATGTAGGACTAGAGGTTTAAATGTGTTTCAATTCGAAAGAGAATGAAGTAAAAGAAACAAAGAGGATGATAAGTGTTGATGAAATAATTGAGGGGGTAAGAAGACTGGTAGAGAGTAAGAAATTGAATACTGTCAAAGAATACTTCTCCTATGACTTTGGTACTGCTCCAGATTATGTCAAAGAATTCTTCCGAGATTCTAAAAAAGTTATTGACTTGGCAAGGAAATTTCTCCCCTGGAGAGCTAAGGAAACAGACCCTATTAAAATACGAAGAAAACTAGAAGAAGTTTGCAACTATGACAAGGAAGAGCGCTTTAACTTTTTGGAGCTTCGAATTTATCAAAAAATTAATCCGTACTTAACGATAGAAAAATACACGGAAGGAACGAATACTGGCGATAGTTTCACTAATTGGGAAATTTTCAAAAAGGTGGTCATTTGCGAGTATCTGCTCCAAGCAATTGCTGTTTGCTGTCAAGAGAATGATATTCTAGAAAATGAAATTAAAGACGGTTTTAATATACGAACATTGGTGAAGAAAGTCGAGGATAAAGTATTTTATGGAACCAACCCTCCTTTCTATAGAAGTGATTGGCCTCAAGTAGAGAAAATTCTCAAGCAGGAGATTGATCGATTAGTCCAAGCGAACAATATTCGGATACGATCATGCCTCAAGGCAGTTGAAAATGAAATTGCAAAGGAAAAAAATGAAACCATAAGATATCTAGCATTAACGGAACTAAAAAAAGTCATTGTTGAGGAGATGATATATTTAGGATATCGAATTTAGGAAGAAAGATAATATAAAAACCTCACGGTTTCAAAAGGGGGAGCAAAAGCTTCTCCTTTTTTTGTTGCCCAAAATCTTGAATTATACACACCCCCTGTCAGACTTGATCTGGTATAATGACCTAATATGCTTTTAGAATTTAATAGAAGTAAGGAATTGCTTGAAAAACACAGCATTAATTTTGCGCCTAGCGAAATATTTTCTGATATTGCGCCGGCTCTTGAATATGTAGAGAAAATTGGTTATCCAGTTGTGGCTAAAATTTGGGGCCCCGATGTTTTGCATAGAACAGAAAGAGGCGGAGTAAGATTGAATATTAAGAACCAAGAGGAATTGGTTACTGCTTTTAATGATTTAAAGCAAATAGAGCCGGGGATTTTAATTCAGAAAATGGCTGATCCAGGACAACAGGTAATTGTTGGAATTAAAAGAGACAAACAATTTGGTCCTGTGATTATGTTTGGTTTGGGAGGAATATTTGTAGAGATATTAAAAGATGTTTCTTTTCGAATTTGTCCTATTAATCAAAAAGAAGCAATGGAAATGATTAGAGAAATCAAAGGATATCCAATACTAACAGGAGCCAGAGGAGAAACTCCAGTAGATATTGATGCTTTAGCTAAAATGATTGTCAGTATTTCTACTCTAGCTACAGAAGAAGAGGATATTAAAGAAATTGATTTTAATCCCATTATTGTCAGCCCTAATGGAGCAGTAGCTGTTGATTTTAAATTCTTAGTATGAACAAAGAATACGCAAAAAATTTAGAAAAGATTTTTTATCCTTCCTCAATTGCTATTGTGGGAGCCAGTTGCAAACCTAATTCTGTTGGCCAGGGATTATTGCGCAATGCTTTGGAAGGCCAAGGATTAAGAAAGATCTTTGCTATTAACCCTTTTCAGCAAGATGTTTGCGGAACTCCTACTTATCCTACTCTTTTGGATGTTAAAGAAGATATTGATTTGGTAATTATTGCTGTTCCAGCCAAAACAGTTCCTGAAGTTATTGATCAATGTTGCGCTAAGAAAGTAGGTGGAGTGATTATTATCTCAGCTGGATTTGCTGAAACCGGAACAGAAGGAAAGAAAGTCCAGGCCGATATTGTTAAA
>JAKLGF010000033.1 GCA_022710815.1 Patescibacteria group bacterium | reverse complement strand
TGTATGTCCTTAATATCTTGATTGTCTTCTGGATTCTCTGGGCTAGGTGGTTCTTCAGGGTTTGGTTCCTGGTTATCAGGCTCACCTTCTTGTTCTGGTTGCTTCTCAATTGACTCCACTTCAGTTGGGCCAACACTCTCTGGTTGGACAAAAACCATTTTTTCAGCACTCTCAGGCATTTCTGGCTGAGGGCTGAATTCAGCCTCTGTTTTTGATTCTTCTACAGTAGCATCTTTTGTTTCTTGTTTTTCTGGAGTGCCAAAATCAAAGACCACATCTTTGAGTTCTTCGGCAGCACGGCTTTTAATTTCATCATCTTGATTAAGCTTCTCAATCTTAGGAGGCCTGCCTCTTTTTTTCTTTTCAGGCTGGCTATCGCTATTAAATTGTGGCCCTCTTTCTCTACTCATAGCTTAAACATTCCATCTCTTAGTTAATTCCATTTCCACTTCGGCCTTGGTTTTAGCATATTTGAGTCGAGAAATTTTTCTAATAGGATCCAAAATTGCTGGATTGCCCTTTTGAGGAATAACAGTCTTGGCTTTGAAGGGCGAAGCAATCTGATTATTAATCATCATTTTGATCAAGAAGTAGAAGTTGTCTAAATTAACCAAATCAAATCTAGAGAATTCTGGTTCATACTGTTTTTCCAAGAATTCGGCATCTTGGGCTCCGATTCTAAAAGAACAAACAGTGCCCACATTCCCCATAACAGCATTCTTGATTGGCTCTGCCAATTGAGGAATATATTGATGGGCTAAAATCAAATTCAAGCGATACTTTCTAGCTTCAGAAAGTATTGTAGCAATATTGTCAGTGGTAAAGTTATGGAACTCATCAATATACAGATAAAAATCTTTTCTTTGATCTTGGGGCATACTAGCCCTTCTCATAGCCGCTACCTGCATTTTAGAGATTAGAATAAGGCCAAGCAAAGAACTATTTAATTCTCCGGTCTTTCCCTTGGAAAGATTAGCTAAAAATATCTTTCCGCTGTTCATTATTTCAGCCAAATCAAAACCAGATTTGCTTTGGCCAATAATATTTCTCATTAATTCATTTTCTACAAATCTCCCCACTTTAGAAACAACGTATCCCAGCATGTCTGATCTAGTTTGGCCAGTAGATTGCTTCCATTCTCTGAGCCAAAAGGTTTTAACAATGGGATCAGTAACTTTCTGCAATCTATGTTCTAAGAAATGTTCATCAGTGAATATTCTAGGAATTTCAACTAAAGTAGCCAAATCATCTTTGTTAGCCATTAAAGCCAACATGGCATTGCGCATATAGTGTTCAAACATTGGCCCAATGATTTCTGGCGGAAAGAGTTTGGTAAAAATGGAAATCATTTCTGAAACAACCATGTCTTTCTGTTCTGGACTATCCCATTCCAACATATTTAGTCCCACAGGATAGGCAGTATCAGCTGGTTCAAACAAAACAACATCATCAATTCTGTTTTGAGGAATATTGGCTAAGATTTGATCAATTAAATCCCCATGAGGATCAATTACTCCTACTCCTTGGCCATTGGCAATATCTTGGCGGATCATTTCAGCTAAAAGCGAAGATTTACCAGTACCAGTTTGTCCGACAATATACATATGTCTGCGCCTATCATCAATGGAAGAGTAATAGAAATCTTTTTCTGTTCCCCTGAAAGCTGCCTGCCCTATTTTAATCACTCCTTGATAAGGAATATTAGTTGGCAAGGCTGATTCTTTGGACTTAGCCCATTTAATATTCGGACTCTCAATATGTGATAAGGGGAAATGATAAATACTAGCCAATTCTTCATTATTCAAAACTATTCTCTGAGAATCAGCAAAATTCCTAAAAACAAAATCATAGAGAAATTTCTTCATTTCTCCTGATTTTACCTTTTTAACCTTAAAGCTATTGTAATTAGAAAAGAAAGGATAAAAACTAGCTTCCAAATTCTGAACAATCTGATCAGCCCTGGTTTGGGTTTTAGCAACTGCTACAAAACGGATATTAACATCAAAAACAGGCTTGCTGATTTTCTTGCGAATAGCATCTAAAAGAGTATCATCAACTTTTCTAGCTCCGGGAAGCATTTCTGGCTGATATTGCTTCATTTGCTCTGTGGGCCTAACAGTAGAATCCCCAGGCAAAGAAAAAACATCGCCCATGTAATTGTTCTGGCCTAGGCCATAAGTGGAAGTAGCATCAGAAACATGTTTTCCATGCATCATGCCAATAATGGCTTTTTCTCCGCGGGCTTTTAAATCAACTTTGCTGGGCTTGATAATTATCTGAATAGCGCTTCCTTCATCAGGCTGAATATCGCTCAAAGAATTGGCCACGGAAGACAAGGGATCATTTTTCAAATTATCGTAAGTATTTAAAGGATACAAGAAATCATTAGCCAAGCGCATAAAAGAAGCCGAGATCTTACTCTCTGGTTCAAAAACAGTAAAGTCTTCGGGAACCTTAGTCACTATGGCTCCAGGATAAACTCCTTGAATATATTTCTCCACTCCATTAGCAATAGTATTGGGAACAGAGATGTAAAAAGAAATGTCACTTCCTCCCACTTCTGAGGCAATTTCTAAACCAACTCGATTAAAATCAAAAAACCATCTTTCCCAAAAGGTTTGTTCTCTTAAATACAGAAAATGGGAATAGATTTGTTCCATCATGCCAATGGCAATCCTGGGATCTTGTTGCTGACTAGCATCTTCTTTTTTTTCGTATTTGGGCATGCGCACCAAAAACAAAGTCATGGCAAGACTTTTTTGCAGCATCAGCTTGGCGCGGTAGGTTAGAAAGAAAAACACAGCAGTCCCTCCTCCTACGCCGAATATCCAAAATAATAAGCCGGAAATGGCTTCATCCATTTTTTACTTTTTTAAAAATTTTTGGAAATAGCCGTCTTTGGCTAAGATATCATGGTAAAGGTCTAATAACAAAGGATCATTGGTCTTTTTGGCAACGTCAACAGAATATTCCAAGCTCTTAGTCTGAGCCAAATTAAGCAATTGTTTAACTTTTTGTTCCAAGGTCTGAGCGCTCAAATCCACTGCATCCTGGGATGCTTGTTGTTGGACAGGAGCGGAAAACTGGACTCCTTCCATTTTCTCCTGAAGCTGTTTCTTGAGTTGCTTTTCATCATCAGTTAATTCTTTGGGTTTTGCCTGGTCCTGGCTTTCAAACCAGCCTTCAACAACATCCTGGGTAGTTTCCAGTTTGGGCGCTTCTTTTTCTGATTCTGTTGGTTCTCTGTATTGATCCATATTGTATTATTATACCAATAATATTTTAATAATTAAAGTTAAAAAGCGTAATTGCGTAAAAGAATCTCGGTAATTAAAAACCAAAGATATATTACTATCAAACCCAAAGCTTCTTTTTTGGTTAATTGCTTGTCTGTTTTAACAAAAACCAAGAAGAATAAGCAAGCCAGAACCAAGAAGAATCTAGCAATAACTGAGAAGGTAATATTGGCTATGGTAATGGGGTGAATAAAGGCTACTAATCCCAAAAGGAATGAGGCAGCAAAGATGACCCCGCCCATAATATTCCCTAAAACCATCCATTCTTGATTATTCCTTCCAGCTTGAATGCAAAAGAATGTTTCTGGCAAACAATTAGAAATACCAACCACAAAGACTCCAATAACAGCTAAAGGCAAACCAAAGAATTGGGCAAAGACTGTGGCTGTTTCCACAATTCCATAGCCTCCTGCTATTAAAAGAATAATTCCCAAAACACAAAGAAAGAAATTTTTAATGAATATTTCTACCTTGGGGCATTTCTCATGCTTTTCATAAGGCCTGGTAATGCGAGAAGGATCAGAGAAAAACCAGAAGACATAGATTAAATACAAAGCCATCATAATTATTCCATCTCCTCGAGACAATTGACCATCAACCATGAGCAAAAGAGGTAGCATGGCTACTCCAATAGCAATCAAACTGGTTTTCTGAACTGTTCGGCTCTGAGCTGGAATTCCTTGATTGGAAAATAAAACTGCCAAACCAATAGCCATAGTAATATCAAAAATATTTCCTCCCATCACATCTCCTAAAGACAATTCTGGCATTCCTTTGAGAGCCGAAATTATACCCACAACTAAATTAGGAATTGATGTCCCAAAAGCCATTAGAAAGGAAGCAATAATAAATTCCCTGACTCGAAGAAATAAAGCTACTTTGCTCAAGGCTCCAACTAGCATTTTACTGGCATAAACCATCAAAATGCAGGAGATGATAAAAATGAGAAGAGCTAAGATAAATTCCATAATTATTTAAAATTAAGTGATCTTAATATCTCATAAATTATTCCGCAAATGAACATAAAAATTAAAGCATAGGGCAGGCCCAAGTAATGCTTTTTAGGATAAATCTTTTTATGCATTAAAATGACCATAACTCCTGAAACCCCGAGACTAGTTCCTCCTAGTAAAGCAATAACTCGGATAAAATCATTGGCTCCGGCTAAGTAGATAAACAAAGGAGTCAAACAAACAATTCCCCAGGCAATATATTTGTTAATCCTCAAATCATACCACATGACTTTTTTGAGAGTCATGCCAAAAGGAACAAAAGAAGTAATTGTTGTTAAAATTCCCAAAAGCAAAGCCATTTTCCCCACAACTGGATGCAAAAATATCTGAATTCCTTCTAAAGCAGCCTGACTGGTTTTGTCTCCTGAAATTCCCAGGATTAAATAGGTAAAGAACAAAAAGAAAACAAAGCAAATAATGCTAGAAATTGCTACAACTCTAGTTAGGGATTTTTTCTTTTTAGTAGGCAAGCAAGCTTCTCCTTCGCAGAAAATCAATTCTTCTAATTCTGGGACCAAATCTATTCCCCAGAAGCAGAAGAAAATTATTCCATAAGGCAGGAAATAGTCCACGCCTTCTTGGATAGGAACCCAGAAATTAGCTGGATTAAAAATGGGCTGGGCTGAATAATAGATCCAGAAAGCTACCACAAAGAATCCGATCAAAGCCCATAAAGAAATCTTGGAAATAAATTTACCGCCAGTCAGTATGAGCAAAGCTCCTACTGCTAAGTAAACCAAAGTCCAAAGGGCTTCACTTCCGCCAATATATGGAGTTAGAATAGCATTCAAAAACTTCCCTCCCACAATAATATATGCTAGCAAGGCTCCAAAGGTACCAATAAAGGAAAGGACATAGGAAATATTTCCAGCTCCTTTCCCCAAATGCATTTTTACAAATCCTGGGAATCTGACAAAATCAGGAGTTTTAACAGTAACTCTGACAAACAAATGATGAAGGAAATATGATAATAATCCAAAGACAACCAAAAAGACTAACATGGGAACAGTCCCAGTCTTTAAAGTAACATAGGGCAAAGCAAAAAAGCCCGCGCCAATAATCCCGCTGGTTAAAATGGAAATTGCATATATTTCTTTTGTTTCCATTGTTGAATAATTTTAACACAGACAAACTGTTTGAGTATGTGAAAAACAATATTAAAAGCCCTGGATTGTTTCCAGGGCTTTTTTAAAATTAGCTAT
>JAKLGF010000032.1 GCA_022710815.1 Patescibacteria group bacterium | reverse complement strand
TTGCTTTCTTGAAACAACACAAGAATGCCAAGCTAGTCAGAGTCTATTGCGAAAACGGAATCGGATCAATGAATGTGGACGGTTCGGACTATGAAAAAATCCAAGGTCTTGATGGCCACCCCATTAAGAGCAAGGAATACCTTGATCTTTTCTCACAGATCTGCCTCAAACTTTCTGATGTTCCAGAAATCGGACTGACAGATGTAGTACCTAAAACTTACTACTCTGCCTATGACGCCGAAATGGTTCTGCGCAAAATCAGAAAGAAAACAGCCAACATTGCCAGTTCCTATTACCTGTCAAATCTCAAAGAAGACCAGATTACTCTGGAAGCTTTCAGAGATCCAATCACCAAGCAGCCCTTCCTGCATGCGATTCAAACTCAAGATGCAGTGATCGAGCTGATCATGGTCAAATTGGCTGAATGGGAACTAACTGATTGTATTGGAATTTCCAGAGTGACAACTGCTCTCAATTTCTTGCCCATCATTGATGGAATCTTGATTGATAAAGCAGTAGCTTCAGCTCGCGCCTTGCGCCGAGTTGCCAGCCTATCAGGAGTCTCTTTGGAAAAAATCTGCGCCCAAACCATTACCATTGGTGATGGCAAGGCCGATGCCAAGCTAGCTCTTCCCGCATTGACTGAGCTAGCAGTCCCAATCAAGTTGCCCAGCTTCCATGTTGGACCAGCTGAACAATTTGATCCTGGACAAGCCTACAAATCAGTTATAGCAACATCCCCAACAGTGTTTAATTCAAACCTGCCCTGGGGAGAACCTGTTACTCTCAAGATTCTCAATTTCTTGAAGAAAAGGTTTACCAAGCTCATTGTATAAAAAAAGCCGCCGAGTTCGCAAGAACAAGGCGGTTTTTGTATTGTTGACTTGATGTACCATATATGGTATAACTAATCAGGAGAAGCTTTGGTAAAACCAGACCTTCTTACTTTAACAAATGGCTGCCTCAGGCAGATGAAAGGAATGACTAATGGTGTCTTTTTGGGAAAAATTTGGACAACCAAGTTTGCGTCACCCCAATCCCATTATGAGGACAGTTGAAACTAAGGAAGATTTTGCACAACTTCCTGAAAATGCTTTGGTCTATTCTAGACAAAAAAGCAGAAGAGATCCTAATGATCCCCCGCTTCTTGAATATCTTCCCTGGTTTTCATTAGCTGTGGAAGTATTCAAAAAGAAAGATCGTGAAGGAGAACTCTGGTTCTTTGGAGGCAATAATTCTAAAATCATGCTTCCTTGGCAACGCAAGTATTGGCAACAGCAACAAACCGATTATTGGTTTTTCTGTTCAGCCGGATTTGCTCTGTTTATCACAGACAAGACAGGCAAAAGGTATTTGATCATGACCTTGCGTGGACCAGATGCTGGAAGCCATGAATACAAATTCACTTTGTTTAATGGTTTCCCCCGCTATCCTTTGCTTCATTCTGATCCCCTAGCTGAACACAAAGGATTGGCTCTTACCAGCCATCGCAAGTTAGTTGAAAGACTGATCATGGTTGACACTAGAACTGGCAGAACAGTTCAGCCCAAATATTTGACCAGTGTCAATGATGAAGCAGGCAATCCCAAATTCAGTTTAGAAGAACTGATGATCTGCTACAAAAGAGCTCGTGAAGTTGCTTCCAGGGCTTGTGGCAATAACATTGCCATTAATCCTGAGCTTGATCCGGAAAAAGATTTTCTGGAATCAGAATCAAAAAAACTTCCTGGCTCTTGTTGTATGAACCTAGTCTTCACTGAATCCAAGATGGGCAAAAAGAAAGTCTATGACAGCCGTATTGCTCTTCCGGTTTTTGGAGATGCTTACGGCGGAGGAACTCAAAACTTGGACGCTGTCCAGAGATTAGATATGTTCTTTGATGGCTACATCCAGGACCTAGCTCTAATCTATGCTGATGCTGTGGAAGAAACTAATCAGCCCAGAGATTGGATGATTGTAGCAGTAGAATGCGACAATCACGGCAAGGTTTACAGACCTTTCAGATACACAGCTCTCTGGAAGTCTGGAAAGCAACTCCAGAATCGTGATGATTTCTTGGCTACGACCCACAATGAAAAGTATGCTCAAAGACTGATTCAGGGTCTAACCAATGAAGAAACAACTCCGGTTGTCAGAGCACTCTTCAATTCAATTGGAGAGAATAGAACCTTTTCTTCAGAAAAGAAAAGCTTTCTGACCGCACCTTTCTCAGGCAGACCACAAGGAATGAGTGTTAGAGTATAGTACATTTAAGTAAAAAGCCGCCTCAAAAAAAGAGGCGGTTTTTCATTTGACAGAATAGCCCAAAATTGATATATTATCAATGCTTACCAAACCCAGCAACCCAATAAAAAGGAGGTTTCCTTAGGGTTTGCCCCACTTTGGCCAGCATCTTTGTACAGGAGGTAGACAAGAATGTCTAACCTACCGATCATTTACAACAACTGCCACAGAGCAGAATCTTTCAACTGGAGCCCATGCGTATGGATATAAAAGATCTACGCCTAGGGCAAGTCTTAAAAGACCCGGCATTACAAGCAGAGGTCAGGAGGATGGGAAAAATTATCCTGTCCGTAACGATGTATGAGAGGAAAGGAGAACAGCGAAAAAGCCAAGACCCAAAAGTTTACGAATTCCAGATTACGCCCGATTCTTGTGTTACCACAGATCGAAGTGATCCCAGAGAAACAACCTGGAAGGAACAAGGACTTTGGGTTAACCCTTCTTGCGGAATCGTTCCGATTTTACAGACAAAAAATGCTCTCTTTGCTGATTTTTCTCGAAGAGACATTAAGAATGTAAACACGCAAAAAGGATGTCTCAATCCAGTACTAAGTAAAACAAGGGCTGATCCATACGACCCAAATCCATTTGCTGAAATCATGGGCAATGGCAACAACATGTTCTCAGTTCCAGCCAGCCGACTTTGTTTTACCGATCCAGACAATTATGTCATTGAACCAGCCTCATTGCTTGATTACAACGAAGGCATCAGAACAAAATTCTCAAAAAAGTTCAGCGACATGCTTCTGTATTCAACAATTCTGCGAGGTGTGCCAAGGATTAGGCCGAAATGGGTTGATTGCGCAAAAGTAGAATACAATGATACTCAAGAAATTCATATCTATTGGCTAGACAACCCAGAGCCTCGTGTTCTAAGAGGTGTTGTCAATTTCGAACCAGAAAAGCCATACATCAATGTTCTTGAGACAATCGTCTACGATTGCAACGACTACTTCAGTTGGGAAGTCGCCAGCACACATAGCGAACCAAGTCCCAAAGGCGGATCTCTTGCTCTGCCAAAGGTTGAACTCGAAGTTAACCCAGACTTGTCTCTTGTCGACCCATTGCATGCCTTGGCTGTTTGGCTAAAAGGTAAACTAACCAATCCTAATACCATGGGAGACGTTGATGAAATTGCTAGCGTCACCAATAACATCAATTTGACCCTAGCAGCAAAACGATGGCAAGAAGCAGCCAAATCCGGAGTAACCAACTTCACAATCTACGAAGTAGAAGAAGATCCGGTCAGAAAACTCGAACTCAAAAAACTCGAAGATCTCAAAAAAGCTCTTGGCAAGTAAAAACAACAAAAAAACCCGCGCAATTACTCGCGGGTTTTAATTTGGACTGATTTGACAAATCGGCATTTTCAGGTTATAATCAAATATCGTCAAATAGACGAAATCTTTTAAAAGGAGGTCCAGCCAATGGCAATACATTTCGTTTCCCTTTCTCCTCAAGAGAAACAGGAGAAAATAAAGAAAGCCATTTCTTACTGGCACCTAAGAAGGCTGCAAGATTACAGCCCGACCGAACTAGACGAAATGTCTGGTTACAATGTTGCTGGAAAAATCTTGGAAAATTCCCCAGAAAGACTTTTGTTGGAAATAGAAGGCAATCCTTATGTGATTCCTGCTGATCTCAATGAGAAATACAGAATCATCGAAGGAATCCATCAAAGGACAATGTGGGAATCTCCTTATGCTCAAGAGCTAAAATTTGGCTCTGCCTTGTATCATTGCCTTGCTTCAGCTGGATGCGCAATCATTTTGCGCCAAATGCATGGAGATCGTTTAGGTTGCATTGCCACTCTAAGAATCCAACCAGATAATATCAGCTACATTGGATCTTGGAATATCACTATCGGAGCTGCCCGCTATAACCCCAAAGAAAATGGTTTAGGCGAGCATCTTGATATGGTAAGCACAACCAAACGCAGGGTTCTCAATGATTACGCCGTAATCCATCGCAAGTACAACAAGCTAATTGTTCCCAGAGAGTATGGCAAATGGCTTGTCGACCAGCAAAAACAAAAATTGCTTGAGTCAGCTGGAAGAAAAATCAAAGGAATATCTTTGGGAATAAAAAAGGCTCCTACAGATATTGCCTTTGCTGACAGCCACTTTCTGCATCTCAACGGAGAAAAAGAAATTCAGGTTCTTCACAACGGAGAAATCCATACCCGCAAAAAAGCTTTGCCGGTTTTAGGAGAAAGCCTCCAAGATCTGAATCTTGTCAAAGCAATTGAAATAACTGTTCCTGACTTTGACAATCTGATTCTCTACGATTTGCAGGAAAAAGGAAGAACTGGGGAAAGCTTGAACAGAGTAATTGCGCTTTTCGAACTTGATTCAAGAACCTATAAGCCAATTCTTGATGACAGTGGCCAGCCCAAAATCATTACTGCCTACCAATCAGGAATTCCAGTTGATTCCAGCAGAATTCCAAGCACTATCAATTTAGTTCCCAGTTTGAAAGCAGTCTTTGCCAACCTCCAGAACAACACAGATCTTTATCAAGCTGCCTAAAACAGCCAAATTAAAAGCCCGACTCGTAATGAGTTCGGGCTTTTGTTTTCTTTAAAGAGCTTTGTGGAGTTTGAGGGTAACCATTCTTTCCCCTATTTTCCAGAAATAGAGAGAAAGCGGAGCCAGAATTTGCAAGTCTTGGGGATCAAAGGGACTGATTTTTATCTGACAACCCTGGACTGCTTCAGGATATCCGACAAATCGTTTGACAACCATTTGCCTGATTGGCTCAACCAGTTTGTCTCCCCAGTAGCAAGCAACGCCTCCCAAATAAACAATTGATGGATTGTTGTTCTTGATATCATTGCCAATAGCTATGGCGATGTTGTTCTGCCATTCTTTGACGATTTTCTTGGCAATTTTGTAGTTGCCTTCAAAGCAAGCAGAAAAAATATCTTTGGCATCAATTGTTCCTTTTTCTTGATTGGCAAAAATCCACCAAGCTTCATTGGGAGCAAAACTGTATTTGCGATATTTTTTGAGCAGTTCCTGACGCTTCAGAAATTCCTTGTGCCAGAATTTAGCCAAGTTATTCAATCCAGCATAGGCTTCCAAACATCCTCTTTGCCCGCATCCGCAAACACGCGCTCCTGGCTCCAAATGCACAATAGTGTGTCCAATTTCTCCGGCTGTACCATTAGCCCCCAAAGCCAATTGCCCATCAGAAATCCTTCCTTGGCCCAGACCACTGGAACAAGTCAGGAAACTAATGTTTTTGTTCTGCTCA
>JAKLGF010000031.1 GCA_022710815.1 Patescibacteria group bacterium | reverse complement strand
CACCCAGACCAGGTAGAGAGATAGGAAATAGGGTCAATTCATTTTTTGATATTTTTACAGAAGTTTCAATTAATTCAGTAAGACCACCTCAAACACCAGTTACTCCTAAAGTTAATTCTTTCTTTGATATTTTCACAGAAATGAGCGTTGATTCTTTAGCTGGAAGTTGTATGCCAGAATTGGTCAAAGCTAGAGATGCTGCAGTTTTAGTTGCTCAACAAGCCTATTTCTCCAAAGTTAATGATGCTTTTATTACCCGATCTGAAGCCACTCAAAAAGCTTGGGCATTAACAAGTAGTGCTCAGAGACAACAGGCGCTCAAGACAGCAGGAACTAATTATGCTTTGGCAAAAGCCCAGGCAGTGATACAATACAGAACAGAAAAGAACAAGGTTTGGCAGAAATATTACAATTCTAGAAAGAGTTGCTTGTCAGATAATCCTAGAGTATTACTTGAGGATGGCAGTCAGGCTAGCATTGACGACGATCCATAAAGATAAAAAAAGCTCGTCCCATAGGGGCGAGCTTTTTGTTTGCAAACTTGGATCAGGAGGGGATTTTGAATTTAGTCCATTTGGCCTCATTGATTTTCCTTCCGACTTTGTCGTAGAAGACAAATCGATACCAATGATCCATTTCCTTGTCAGCTTTGTTGACCAAAAAGAATCCGCAGAAGACCCCGTCTTTTTGTGTTGATCCAGCATAAGTTCTTTCTGGATCGGCCGGGTCATAGTTATTGGGATCTTTACAAATGGTTGTTACTTGGACATCAACATAGACAAATTCCCATTGGATAATATTTTTCAATTCTCCAGATACTTTGAACTTGTCTTTGCCAGTCATTGCAAAGAAATCTTTTTGAACAACAATGTCAGGAGCTCTAGTTTTGAAGCTGACGACGTTGCTAGAAAAATATCCGTTCTTCCCGCTGCAGAAGATTATGGCGCTGTACGCAGTCTGCTGAGTCAGATTTTTCAATGTCCAGGTGCCTTCTCTAGGACAAGATATTTCTTGATTCAAGAAGATGGTTGTTGCTGGAATCGTTTTTGACCAGTAGGTTATCCCAACCTGGTAATTTTCCTGCAGAGGATGAGCTATCCAGATATGATAGGGGATTAGAGCAGTTGTGTCTGTGAATTCATTCTTGGAAAAGTCGGGATTGGGCGAAAAGGCCCAGATGGTTACTTCTTGAGTTGTTGGATCGGATGCGCTAGCTATGCTAGCTGATCCCAAAACAATAACTGCTGCCACGATGGCTGCCAAGATTCTTTTTACTTTCATTTTTCCTCCTTAGTTGTTACAGGCTTTTAGCCTGGTGCTGGATATATCATACAATATTAATTTGACTAAGTCAATACATCAAAAAAGCCCCCAAATAATGGGGGCTTTTAAGATGATTAGATGTTAATATTGGGCACTTGGCTTTCTTGATGAGAAATAGTTAAGAAGGGCATTGTTTTGAATCCAATAAAAGAAGCAACAATAACAAAAGGAAATTGTTGGATTAGTGTATTGAATTTTAAAACAGATTTATTATAGAATGCGCGAGAATATGCAATTCTTTCTTCTGTATCTACTAGTTCGGCCATGAGCTTATCAAAAGTTTGGACTGCTTTTAATTCTGGATACTTTTCTATTACTGCTACTAAGGCTGGAATTTGAGCTTTTTCTTGCTCTGATGGGAAAGAATTAGTGAATTGTTTCTGGGCCCTAGCCTGAGTAATTATTAATTGAGTTTCTTGCTCGTATTTAGAATAGGATTTGACAATAGTGATTAATTGAGGAATTAAGTCAAATCTTCTTTTCAATTCTATATCTATGTTACTCAAAGCATTAATTGCCCTATTCTTTAAAGCAACCATGCGATTGTAAAGAGAAAAAAGCATGGCGCAAAAAACAAGGACTCCAGTCAGAAATAGAAATGACCCCATGGCTCCTAAGGGGAAATTAAAGAAATGATTGAATCCAGCAGTGATTATAATCAGCCCAAAGAAAAAGATTAGATAAGACCAATAGACTAAATTTCCTCCCTGATAGAATTCTTGAACAAATTTCTCTTGGGTCTTTGTGCTAATAATCAAAGGGAGTTTTTTATCTTCATGAAGATACAAATCATTATCTCTTTTGCTAATCATTCCGCAGGTAAAAACTTTTGATCCTGGAAGTAAAACATATTCTGTTCTTCTGCGTGCTCTGCTAAAGGCTTGTTTAAAAGCATTGTCTTCTAATTTGGCATAATGGCTTTGCTTAAGAAGGGCAATGCAGTCTATTTCGCTGTTATCAGGATTGGGAACATGAGTCTTAAGTGGATTTTTATAATTGGAAAAATCGTCATCAAAATTGCTAATATCTACCCAAATCGATCCCTTCTCATCTTTGATTTTAAAAGGAGTAAAGTCGGCAATATTTTGTTCTATTACCCAATGCCCACCATTATCGCTTCTTTGATAGTATTCTTGAATGCTATGATAGTAAACACAAGGAGTTTGGGTGTAGGGAGAAATTATGGTTTTCTCTGCTTGGATGTCTCCATATCCGCAAAAAGGAACGCCAGGAGTTGCTTCATCAGTATGGATGATTGGCAGGCTTTCTAAATCAAAAACAAGATTTTCAGCGCCCAAATACTTTTTGGTGAAGTAAAAGATTCCAATCATTAAAGCAAACCCTGCCACAATAGATCTTGCAGCCATGGCATTGGGAGTATAGCAATCATCACAATCCTCAGAAGAGATAAGCATTATTATTGCTATAATAGCCAGCAGGGCAGCTAGGGCTGATTTGGTCGTTACTCGCTTCATTTTTTATTCAATTCATCTTTGAGCTTGGCTAATTCTTCTTTAAGCTCGATGATCTTTATTTCTCTTCCGACCATTAAAGAATTCAATTCTTCTAGTTCTTGTTTTTGTTCTAAAGCTTGTTTTTCTTCCTTTTTTCTCTTGCTAATATCTCTGACAGTAGCTTGTAAGATTGTCTCCCCGTCTATTTCAAATTTAGTTAAGAGAACTTCAGCTGGAAAAGTTTCTCCATTTATTCTTTTGTGAGTCCATTCAAAGAAATTAGAGCCTTTTAGAAGTGCTTTTTCAATCATTTTCTTGGCTTGTTCAGGAGATGGCTTTCCATCAGACTGTTTTTCTGGGGAAAGCTGGCCAGGATGCTTGGAAGTAAATTCAGCTTCATTCTTGGCGCCAAACATTTTGACAGCAGCTGGGTTTCCGCTAGTAAATTTCCAATCAGGAGGTTCTAGAGTCATGATGGCATCACTTGATCCCTGGACTAAAGCCTCGTGCATTCTTTGGTTCTCTAATAATTGCTGTTTAGAAGCTCTGCGTTTAAAGAAAAGATAAAAGAAAAGAAGGGCGAAGAGATAAGTTATAGTAACAATACTAAGAGAATAGATCCTGAAAGAGCGCAGTTTGTTTAATGCCCAGGCATAATCAATATCTACACCCATTATCCCCACTATTTGATCATCATCAAAGGTTCTTATTGGTTTAAAAAAAGAAACAAAGCTTCCATATTCATCAGTATATGGGTCAGACATTGCTTCTTTTCCATTCTTAAAAATATCTAAGAGGATTTGTGGAGGCTCTTCGTAAATAGTCCCTGGAGGACTATAGCGAGGGTGATCTGTGCTTACTGAATCTACTAAAAAGAGTATTTTCCCATCTTTTTGGGACATGGCATAAATTGAATCAATTCCTTTTCGAGTAAATGGTCGCCCTAATTCTAGGAGCTGTTCTTTTAGGCGTGAATAATCTGGATTGTCTATGCTTTCTGGAGTTTGAGCCTGGCGCTGGATTCTTTCTGGATTAACAGCAGCCAAAGATACATCCATAGCATCAGTAAGATCATTGGAAATATCTTGCCATTCAAGCTTTTGAACTAGGAAGTCAGATCCTAGTCCTATAAAAGAAAAGATAATGGTTATTATTAGAAATATTTTTAAGAAGCTATTTTTCTTAGCCATATTTTACATCTTAATTTTTTTAACTAAAGACTCAGTAACATATCCAGTAATGACAATGAAAATTGAGGTGAGAAGGAATCGAGTTATCATAAACTGCCATCCTAAGAAATGTAGTTCTAAGATTTCAGCAATTAGTCCAATTCCATTCCAGGCACAGACAAAAATAACAACAGTGGCTATTCTAGCCCCTTTGTCTAAAAGATTCTTAGCAATCGGGAAGGACAAATAGAAAGGGCCGACAGAAAAGACTGATCCAAAAAACAAAGCCTTCATAGCTCCTTCAAACCCTGTTCCAGTTCCAAAGTTTTTTTTGACAGTATCTAGAGTTATTGTTACTGAAAGTATTCCAATTAAAAGAACAACTGCTGGGAGAATTAAAAGGAATTGGGAAAGAGAATCCCAAGAATTCTTTAAAGTTGAATTAAGCTTTTCAGGGAAGAAGTAAAAGAAAACAGCCAAAATTAAGAAGAATATTAAAAGAATTACAAAGGGGCGTTTTTCAATTTTAGGCTCGTTTTGACTCATAATAGCTTAAAGATTAATCCAGTTAATATTCCAATACAGATTGAGATTATTAAAATCATGGGAATTCTGACAATGGGGATCTTTTTTCCCAAGAATTTAGCTTCTAGTGGGAAGGTGAAAATTGAGGCCATTGTTGAGGCGCAGATAAAAAGAGAAACGATCCCGGCTGTAGCCCCATTTTTCAAAAGTACTTCTGCAATTGGGAAAATTACGATCCCCGGAATTTGTAATAATGAACTAACCAAGGCAACAGAAACAAATCCTTTCCATCCAGCCTGGGCTCCTAAATACTTAGTGATAATGTCAGGATTTAAAAAGCTGCCAAATAATCCAATTAAAGCCATTATGATAAACAGGAAAGGAACCATTGAGAAAATGGTTTTAAATCCTATCCTAATAGCATCAGTTCCTTTCTTGCGGTCTTTTAGAAAAAGAATCAACCAAGCTAGAAAGACTATGCCGTTTACTGCTATGACAAAGGTCATGTCTTGCATGGTTCTATTATATCAAAAAAACAAATTCAATACTATTTTTATTTCCCCAATTGGGTATAATAAAGAAAAACTATGGACTCAAAAATATTTTGGTTAATTGCTTTAGCGCTTTTGGTCGGGGTGGTGGCATATAATAACAACAAAACAGATCAGGGTTTTGCTGATTTAGATGGATACAAAATTCATTACAAAGTAATGGGCCAAGGATTGCCCACTGTCATTTTTGAAGCTGGAGCCGGAGGAGATGCTTCTGTTTGGGAAAAAGTAGCTCCAGAAATTGCCAAATCCAATCAAGCTTTTACTTATGACCGAGCTGGAATGGGAAGGAGTCAGTATAATGGAAAGGATAGACAAGCTCAGGAAATTGTTAGTGAACTAGATGCTTTATTACAGAAATTAAAGATTAATCCCCCATATATTCTAGTTGGCCATTCCATAGGAGGGATATATATGAGATATTATCAAAATCAGCATCCTGGCAATGTTGTGGGAATGGTTTTAATTGATCCTGGCCATGAATTAATGGCCCAGGCAACAGGAAATAATTTTGTTAATGAGCTTAAAAAACAAGTAACTGCCCAAACTGCTAATTTGTCCCAAGGAGCCAAGTCAGAAGCTTTGGGAGCATTCCAAACCTGGGAAGAAATGTCTTCTGTTGATATGAGTGATGTGGGCAACATCCCAGTAACTGTTATTGCTTCTGATAAAACCCTGGATTTGATTGATAATCCAGAATTAAACACTGAAGCTAATGAAAACCTAAGAGAATTGCAAAAGGAAATAGCTAGGCAATCATCTCAAGGGAAATATATTGTGGCCACAAGTAGCGGGCACATGATTCAGTTAGATCAGCCCCAGATAGTAATAGATGCCATTAAGGAAATGATAAAAAGAGTGAAATAAAAAAGCCCCCGCAAGGGGGCTTTTTAAAAGCTTACTTCTTTAAGATTGAAATTCCCCAGAGAATTAAGACAATTGGCCA
>JAKLGF010000030.1 GCA_022710815.1 Patescibacteria group bacterium | reverse complement strand
AATATTGTTGCCAAGACTTTAGGTAAAGAAGAACCTAAAATTAGAATACCTAATTGGTTCTTGGTTCTAGCTGCCAATATCTTTGTTTTAATTTCCTTTTTTAACAAAAAGAAACCAAAGCTCACTCCAGCTATGGTCAAATTCTTCCAACTCTATCTGCATTATTCCAATGAAAAAGCTAGAAGAGAATTAGGAATGCAATTTACTCCTTTCAAGAAATCAATTGAAAAACAAGTAGCCTGGTATCGGGCTAATGAATATTTGTAACTACAAAGAAAAAAGCCCTCAGACTTGGTGTCTGGGGGCTTTTTGCAGTCCCGGGAACAGGACTACTTAAATCTGCGCAAGTTGATTGGACGGGAGGAGGAACCAATCCAACTTGTCAGTTTGCACACGGAGATCATGATTGACGAAAGTCTTTCTTTCTTTTCAATCGGTCTCCTAGAAGTTTACAAATTCAAACAGGATCTTGGGTATAGAAGATTCTTTCGTCTCCCAACCCAGTCAGTGTATGGGCTTGGTTAACGCATTCTCCATATTCTTTCTGATCATGTTCAGAAAGCCTTTTCTTGGAAACGAATTTGTCTCTGATTTGACTGATAATCAAATCAATTGCCAAGCATTGCAAAGAGGGATGGAGATTTTGATCAAAGCGCATTTCTCCTGGGAACATTTCAATGATTTGATTGTATCCGTTTTTCCCAGAAGCAACCACTTCCTTGATTTGTTGATATTCATCTTCCTCAAGATGATAGCGCATTATCTTGGATTCTTTGTGGCGGACAATGATTGTTTCGCCATCTTCTCCCCTTCTGGTTCGAACAAAGCTATAGCAATCAACGTATCTGATTTTATCGGGATATTTGATTTTGATCCCATATTTCTCCTCCATGATTCTGCAAGCAGTATCACGGTCACTTTCTCCAAGCATCTTGCGTTTTCCACCAATCCAATGTTCACAGGGGTGAACTGCTCTGGGCTCTTTTTTGCCAAAAAGCAAAAGTCTTCCCTGGTTGTTGTACAGAGCGATTTCTACTGAGGATTCAACCAAAATTTGGGTTGCTCTCCTGTATTCTTCCTCTGAACATTTTTGATGATTGGGATTTGGTCTTTGTCCCATTCTGTCCTCCTTATCAATGTTTGTTTTTTGAAATGTCAAAAAAGCTAATAAAATGTTGTTTTCTACAACATTCTTGTTATATCAAAAATGGCCATTTTGTCAAACTATTGGGTATTGCCAAAACCAAATTATCTTGTTATAGTATAGACAGCAATCAGTTTTCTTCTATTGAAGAAAAACAATATATTTCACTGATTTTTTACAAAAAGGAGGAGTAAATGCCAGAAAACGATGATAAAAAGAATCAAAAAATGATCAACCCAGTCATCACAATATATGCTGTTGTTGGTGAGAATGATCCCAAGTTTGACAAGAATGCCATGGACAAGGCAATCAAAAGAATAGTGGCCCACTATCTCCCCCAGGGAGTTGTGGAAATCAAGTACAGTGAGTTCTCTCTGTCTCCTCCTCCCCCTAGCCCTGATGGAGAATTGCATTAGCTCTTTTTCTCCAAACAAAAAGCCCCAACGGAATGTTGCGGGCTTTTGTATTTGTGGACCCTAGCGGATTCGAACCGCTGACCTCCTCGTTGCAAACGAGGCGCTCTACCAGCTAAGCTAAGGGCCCTTTAACAAATAATGTGGGCGATGTAGGAATCGGACCTACGACCTCTGTCTTATCAGGACAGCGTTCTACCACTGAACTAATCGCCCAAGTATTTAATATAATACTGAATTTTTTGAAATTGGCAAGTAGAAAACAAAGATTAAAAGCGCAGATTTGACTCTGCGCTTTTTATTTCCCCTCATTAGTACTTTTCTTCTGTTTCAACTTTGATTCTTTCTTGATGACAATTGTGACATCTCTGCACAGTGCGAATGATCAAAGCGCTCCTGGTCAGTTGTGAAGAATGTTTCTGGGTGTCAACAAAATTGTGCTCGCAGTCTGGCTTTCCCTTGCTCAAGCTTGGATCCTGATTGCAAGTGATATAACTGATTACTATCTCTGCCATTACTCCTCCTTAGGGATAATTCTCTACTGCTTGTTGCCAGTCTTTTTCAAACATTTCTGTCAGCTGACAAGCTTGTTCTTCATCAAAAAATATCCTGCTTATCTCATCATTGTTTTCAAACGCATTCTTGGTCCAGTTATGCGACCCCATAGCAACAATTTGGCAATCAATTATGCAAACCTTGCGGTGCATTACTTTGTTAGTTCTTTGCCATTTCACTTTGCATCCAACACTTTCTAATTCTTTTTCTGGCAAGCCGACTAATTCCCCTTTGTTGTTTTTCTTTCCGGGATTATTGGGATCCTGATTGTCCACATATAGTTTCACATCAACTCCGCGCAGAGCAGCATTTTTCAAGGCTGAGATAATTGGCCTGTGGTTAGTAAATGAATACATTTCCACAATAATGCTAGTCTTAGCTGAGTTAATATTCTGAACAAGAGGTTCCAAATAGTCTTTGTCAGCAAAAAGACCAAGATTGCTGTTTTGGCAGGCAATTCTGCAGATGATCAAACTGCAAACAAGAAAGACTACCAAGATAACAGAAATTACTATTATTCTTTTTTTCAATTGTAAACCTCCTGATTTAGGATTAGCTATTTCCTGTTCAATAATGGCAATAAATATGGTTTTTGTCAAAATTAAAAGCGCCTGTTTTGAAACAAGCGCTTTTTTTGTTTTTTTAAATGAACAATTCCGAAAGCGATTCCTCTCTGGCCATTCTTTTGACAACCTGAGCCAGGAATGGTTCAAAGGGAATGATAGTAATCTTAACATCTTTGCCCTGGAGATCTTGAGGCTTGTGGTAAATGACATTGGTAGTGAAAACCTGGGTGATTACTTCATGGAAAGTCTGGAGCTTATCCAAAGCATTGCCTGACAAAAGAGCAAAGGGAGCATAAATAAATACTCTTTGAGCCCCTTGCTGTTTGAGAGCCATAGCTGCTTTTACGATTGTTCCGCAGGTATCTAAGATATCATCAACAATGATAATATCTTTTCCCCTGACTTCTCCCACAACCTTTAGATCATTGCCAATTTGATTATCAGCCGGACGTTCTCCTTTAGAAATCATGGCATATGATCCGCCCAAGCCCAAAAGCTTGGAATATTTCTGGGCTCTTTTGGCTCCTCCAGCATCAGGAGAGACAACAACAAGATTGGATATTTCCTCTCCCAATTGTTCTTTAATGAAAGGAACTGCCAGCCAGGATGTGAACAAGACATCGACTGTTGAATTTCTGAAAAAGGCTGCTGTTACTTCTGAATGAAGATCAAACAAAACAACCTTATGGGCTGATTTTCCGAGAAAATCGCAAACAACATCAGCAGAGATTGGGACTCGCGGCTTATCTTTTCTATCTTGGCGGTTATAGCCAAGATAAGCAGGGACAATGATAATTTGGGCTGCTGATGCTCTTTTGGCCGCATCAACAATCAAGCTCATTTCAAGAAAGTTGTCAAAAGGCGGAGTAGTTACTCCAACAACAAAAACTTTTTTCCCTCTGACATTTTCCAGAATCTGAACATGATGTTCTCCATCAGAGAAACATCCCAAATCTATTTTCCCTGGCTGAATACCAAGTTCTTGGCAAGTTCTCTTTTCAAGATGTTTAGCTGAGCCACAAAAGAAAACTATTGAGTTATTCACTTTTCAACCTCCTTGGAATCAAATCTCTGCGCCTTCATCTAATCCTTAGATTTTGCTGTAATTTAAATATGCCAGGAAATACATTTTTTGTCTACCCTGATGAAATAATGAGTAAAATTAAAACACCCTATTGAAGGGTGTTTTTAAAAAATGATTAACTGTCTTAATCTTATTGGGGCTGAGGATTATTGGTTGGAGTTAGTGGTTGTTGGCCTTGTCCTGGCTGTCCAGGGCCTCCAAATCCAGGCATATTACCTCCTTCGGGCATTATTTGAATCATTGTTGAAACAACGCTTCCATCGGGATTGGCTTGGCCTCTAGCATTGATTGTTTGCCCAACTGTGACCTGGTCAATTGTAGTCGTTCCAAATTTGCCAATTGATGTGCTAGGTGAAAAGAAAACAATCTTATTTCCCCCATCTCTATTTTTAATGGTTATGCTTTTATCATCTTTTTTAATAACTTCTCCAACCAAAAAGCTGGCATTATCTCCAGTTCTTCTCTGCATCATTCTTTGTTGGCCTGGGAAATTATTATTTCTAGCCTGTGTTTTTCCATATTGCATGCCAATAACAAAACCTAAAACTAAAGCAATTGCTCCCACAATAATTAAATTTGTAATTTTTTTATCCATATTGTTTTAATTGTTTGCGACCTTTATTTTATTCATAACGTAAAGCATCAATCGGATTTAATCTGGCTGCTCTTTTAGCTGGGTAATATCCAAAAACAATTCCAATCACTGCCGATACTCCAAAAGCCAATAATATTGCTCTTAGCGATACTTGAGTATTCATAGAAGCAATTTGAGATATAGCTACAGCAATCAGCGCGCCTATTACAATTCCAATAAATCCTCCTAGAAACGTTAAAGTAATTGCTTCTCCCAAAAATTGAGCAACAATATCTTTTTCTTTAGCTCCTACTGCTTTTCTTAACCCAATTTCTCTAGTTCTTTCTGTAACAGCTGTTAACATCATATTCATAATTCCAATTCCTCCCACAATCAAAGATATTCCAGCAATTGAAGCTAGAAATATAGTAAAAGTCATTGTTACTTGAGTTAAGGTTCCCAAAATGTCAGCCTGTGACATAATAGAAAAATCAGCTTCTGTTACTTTATGTTTTGTCAGCAAAACCTGAGTAATGGTTTCCTGGGCAAAAGTCATTTGATCTTTGTCAGCTACTGCCACAGCAATTGTGGAAAGATAATCAGCGCCAGATAAAACTCTCTGCATGGTACTCAGAGGAACCAAAATTGTTTGATCAGAGCTAAAGAATCCTGATCCCCCTTTGGCTTTCAAAATTCCAATAACCTTGAACTCTTTTTTGTTTATCTTTATTGTCTTTCCTAAAGGATCATTCTCTCCGAATAAATCACTGGCAATAGTGGGTCCGATTACTGCTACTTTTGCCTGACTAGCCACATGAGTTTCATTAAGAGAAATTCCTCTTTCCACTTGAGCATTGCGAGCAATAAAATACGAAGGTTCGGATCCAATTACTGTCGCATTAGTATTATTACCAGTAGGAGCCACTATCTGATACCTTTGTTGGGATTCTGGAGAAACTGCCAAGATTTCTGGCAATTGGCTTAAAGCCTGAGCATCTTCATTTTTCAAAGTCCGAGCGCTTCCTCTCCCTCCCGAAACAAATCCTTTATTGTTTCCCTGCGAAGCTCCGGGATAGATAATTAATAAATTAGAGCCCAAGCCCTCAATATTTGATTGAATATTTTGCTGAGTTCCTTCTCCAATAGAAACCATAGCAATAACTGAAGCAATGCCAATAACAATTCCTAACACAGTCAAACCTGATCTGGCTTTGTTGGACAAAATAGCTGATGATATTTCTTCAAATAAATCTTTTATTTCCATTTAATTGCTTTTTGCTATTTTCTGTTCCATATTTTTCTGATCACTAACAATATTCCCGTCTTTAATATGAATAATTCTTTGGGCATATTGGGCCACATCTGCTTCGTGAGTAATCAAAACAATTGTTGTCTTATGATTCTGATGCAAATTCTGCAAAGTTTCCATTACTGCCTGGCCAGTCACACTATCCAAATTTCCAGTTGGCTCGTCAGCTAAAATTAAAGATGGATTTGTCGCCAATGCCCTGGCAATTGCCACTCTCTGCATCATACCTCCTGAAAGTTGATTGGGCAGATAATTCCAGAATTTCTCTGGAAATGAGGCCATTGCCAAGGCTTTGGCAGCAGCTTCCTCTCTTTTTTCTTTTGCTATTCCAGTGTAAATCAAAGGCAA
>JAKLGF010000003.1 GCA_022710815.1 Patescibacteria group bacterium | reverse complement strand
CTCTTACTCTGGTCGAACCGCTCGTCACAGGGGCAAACAGCTGGCAATTTTGGGGTTATAAGTTCTCGTACTTGGCTAGTAATCCTTTCATTTGGTCTAAAACCACCGTCGGATATTTATACTCGGTGGCATAGTCAAAATGTCGAAAGTCGTTGAGAAGGGCGAGCTACGTATAACAAACATTAATCCCCGAAAGGGGATTTTTGTTTGCACCTGCCGGCAGGCAGGTGTGGCCGAAGAATTTAGCTAAAATTTATAAATAAATTTTGATAGATAACCTGTGAACAAATTGATTGTTTCAAAAAATAATTATTGTATAATTATATTATATGAAACCAATTATCATAGCAGTCATCGTTATTTCAGCTTCTGCAGCTGGATTCTATCTTGTGGCAAAAAATAACAATTTGCCCAAAACAAAAGAGCCGGCTCCAATTGTAAGCAATAATATTGTTCAAAATACATCAACTTTGCCGAGTGCTTCTGCAAACAAGACTCCAGAAGCAACTCAGGCAATAACTCCGGCAACAACAGAAGACCAGGCTCTTAAAGCAATTAAAATTTTATATCCCGAGGCTAAAACATTAGCAACAGGAGATCCGAGGTTTACAATATCTGAAATTAAGGAAAACGAAAAATTCCAATATCCAGAAGCGGTAAAGTATGTGATATTCGGATCTGAAAATAAATCTTACTATTTTACTTATAGCCAACCTAATAATCCGCCATTGCAAATGCAAGCAATATTATTAGGCTTTAAGCCATTGTATGGAGAAACATCCAAGCTTATTCAGTCCGAAGCATATATCAATAAGAGCACAAAAGTTGTTTGTTTGAGAGGAAATATCAAATCAATTATTAATCCATCTGGGATTGGTGGATATTTTGATGCGATTGTTGCCTGTTCAACTTATGATAGTCTTGAGGCGCCTGTGATTAGTGATAAATTAGACAGTTTTATGAGCGGAATTTATGCTTTTGCCAAACAAAAAGGCGCAGGAGATTCTAGATTTAAAATCGGAGATATTTATTCTAATATTGGCGAAAATAATTCATATAATATCGGCCGATTTTGTTTTTCTTTTGACCAGTCTAATGCGACAAGAATTTTTGACAATCTGTCCGGTACGACAAAGATTTTTGATCAATCAGGGCCATTCTCTGGATTCGTAGTTGATAATCATATCAGCGCTGATGGGCCTCAGGGCAGTATATCATGTTACACCAATAATACTAAAAAAATTGATTGCAGTATTAATACATGGGGAATGCAATCAGATAATTATAAGCCCAGCGATCCATGGGATCACGAATATTTGAACATAACTGTTTGTTGTAGGGATATTTAAACTAAGAATATATCAGCAAAAAATCGCCATAAAGGCGATTTTTGTTTAGTGAGGAAATAAAAAAGGACCGCGTTTTGCGCGATCCTTTTGTTGAAGTAAAAGATCTATTACTGAACTATGTACTCGAAGTAGGTGGCCCAGTTCTTTCCCGGGAACTGAATTGTTCCTAAGGATTGGGCAGCCCATGCAGTTTCGCCGGAGCCGTAGATTGGGGTGCAATCTGCTTTGAGGGCGATGATGATGACCTGTGATCCATCGATTGGAACTAGAACAACAACTGTGTAAGCGCCACAAGGAGGAGTGTATCCTTCTCCATTAGCGCGGGCTGCAGCCAGAATTTCATCAACACGGCACTGGGACCATGGTCCAACTGTGCTCAAGGATGATGCCGGGACAGAGCTTTCTGTCAGTGTCCAGATGGCAGCCTGCATGTCGCCTGATGTGTAATTTCCTCCGCAAGCCGATGTTTTGCCGATATAGTTTTGGTTGATTAGCCAGTTGATCAGATCGAAGTTTTCCGGATAGGAAACAATTCCAGCCGGTAGTGTTTCATAGGAAGAATACGGGGTGACCGTGTATTGTCTTCCTGGACTGATGAAGTGGTCTGTGTCGATACACCAAGCACTGGTTGTGAATGGTCCACTTGGCCAGCCTGTGACTGTGGCATTGAAGTAGCAGTTGGTTCCTGGATAGGAAACAGTTACATAGGCCTGATCGGGCAGGGACGCTGCAAAGTCGATCAGATTGGGCGGTCCGTAGCCGATGATTTTTTTGGCAATGGTGTGAACTGCAATAACCAGTTTTGTTCCTGGTGGCCAGTTGTTCAATGCGAACGTGGCAGTATTGCCAGTTTTGGTGAACTGTCCTGGTATGGGATTGTTTTTGTCGGTCTGTGGAATACCTTTGAGTTCAGAGGCAACAGCCACACTTGTTTCAGTTAGGCTATATCCATCTCCTACGCATTTGATCGTGAGATTTACTGAGTCATTGGTGACAATGACCTTGCCGGCATAGTTGGTTCTTCCGGCATAGAGTGGATACTCCATTTGGGCCGCAACCGCTGGGGTTGGGGCTGGAACAAAAACGCAGAACGCTAGCACGACGGCTAGTAAAACAACAGATAGTTTCTTCACTTGTTTTCTCCTTTTTTTGTTTGGTTTCCTCGCGTTCTCAGTGAAATAATCTAGTTATTCTATAAACACCTCCTTGTTTATCGTCGAATTTGGGATTAGTATGTAAAACAGCACGAAAATCATTAAAATCTGTTTTCGGTGTACTGTATAATATACTTGGGCGTTTGTCAACAAAGGGGAGTCGCCAGGAAATTAATTTTTTGTTAAACTAAAAACCAAACATGCAAGATTTTTGGAAAAAATTGAATAAGCCCATTTTGGCTGTTGCCCCAATGTCAGGCGTAACTGATCAGCCATTTCGCAAAATGCTTGTTAAATACGGCCAGCCCAGTGTTTTTTGGACTGAATTTGTTTCAGCTGATGGTTTGTTTTCTAAAGGCAAAGAACATTGTTTAGAAATTCTAAAATTTGACCCAGACCAGCGCCCGATTGTCGCCCAAGTTTTTGGAGGAGATCCTGTGTATTTTGCTAAAACTGCCAAGCTTTTAATGGAGCTGGATTTTGATGGAATAGACATTAACATGGGTTGTCCTCATAAGGATATTGAAAAGAAAGGAGGCGGAGCTGCTTTAATGAAGGATATTCCTTTAGCCAAAGAAATTATTAGGGCAATAAAAAAAGAAGCTCCTGATTTCCCAATTTCAGTTAAAACTAGAATTGGATATTCAAAAAATGAAATTAATAATTGGATTCCAGCTTTGCTGGAAGAAAATATTTCTGCCCTAACAGTTCATTTTCGAACCAGAGAAGAACTATTCTGTCCGCCAGCTCATTGGGAGCTAGCCAAAGAAGTGATAAAGCTTAGAGATAAATACAGCCCTGATACTTTGCTTCTTGGCAATGGAGATGTTAAGTCCTTGGCTCAATCCCAAGATCTAATCAAAAAAACAGGATTAGATGGAATAATGGTTGGGAGAGGAGCAATAGGCAATCCTTGGATATTTTGTCCCAAAGAGCCAACAACCAAAGAGCGTCTTAAAGCAATGCTAGAGCATGCCCAAATATTTGTAGAATTTTATCCAGACGAACACAAACATTTTGAAAGAATGAAAAAACATTTCCATGCTTATTGCAAAGGTTTTGTTGGTGCTAAGGAATTAAGGGATAATTTGATGAGAGCCAAGGGCTTTCAGGAATCAAAGAAATTGATCAAGGAGTTCAAAGAGATATAATAGAATAAAATGGAGAATCAAGATTTAGGATATAACCAATTTTTTGAAACAAACAGAATCCAGCTTGGCTGGGGAGATTTGGCTGTGGCCAGAGTTACAACCGAAGTCAAAGGAGCCTACAAAGTTAAAAATGAAAAGGGAGAATATTTAGCTAAAATAACAGGGAAGCAAATGTTTCAAGCTCAGTCTCGAGAGGATTATCCAGCAGTAGGAGATTGGGTAGCTATTACTGATTTAGGCGAAGAACAGGCTGTTATTCATGGCCTATTACCCAGACTGACAATAATAAAGAGAAGATATGGTGATAAGAACAGAGTAGGAGAAAAAAGCGATATTCAAGTTATTGCTGCCAACATTGATGTTGCTTTTGTGATTGAATCAGTAGATAGAGACTACAATCTCAATCGTTTTGAAAGATATTTTGCCATTGCTCAAGATGGCGGAGTAGAACCAGCAATCATTTTGAATAAAATTGATCTTATCAGTCCCCAAGATTTAGAACAAAGATTGTCGCAAATTAAAGAAAGATTCTTGGGAATTGATGTCATTTTGACCAGCGCGTCTAGCGAGAAAGGCCTTGATGATTTGAGAAAATATATATCCAAAGGGAAAACATATTGTTTTCTGGGATCATCAGGAGTAGGGAAATCGTCTTTAATTAACAAACTACTGGGAGAAGATATTATTAAAACAGGCCAAATTAGTTTGACTACAGACAGAGGAAAGCACACTACCACTTCCAGACAAATGTATTTTTTAGAAAATGGAGGAATAGTAATTGATAATCCAGGAATGCGTGAAGTAGGCATGGCTGATGTTAGCCAAGGAATAGATTCTTTTTTTGAGGAAATAACAGAATTGGCTAAAGATTGCAGATATGCTAATTGTACTCATACTCAAGAGCCTGAATGCCAAGTTGTTCAAGCTGTTAAAGAGGGGAAAATTGATGAGGCAAAGTATTTGAATTATTTGAATCTCAAAAAAGAAGCTCAATTCTACCAAATGAGCGAATTGGAGAAAAAAGAAAAAGATCGTCAGTTTGGAAAATTCTTGAAAGGAGCCAAAAAGGATTTCAAGAAATTCGGGCACAAGAGCTACTAATCTATGAAAATATATTCCTTTAATGTTAATGGGATAAGATCAGCGGTTTCTAAAGGATTTTTGAAGTGGCTTACTAAAGAACAACCCGATATTGTTTGTTTGCAAGAAATAAAAGCAGACTCAAAGGAATTAGCTCAGGAAATAATCAAGGTTCCTGGATACTTCTCGTATTTCAATTCAGCCCAAAGAAAAGGATATGCTGGAACTGCCATATATACCAAAATCAAACCCAAAGATGTTGAGTGCAAAATAGGGTATCAGAGATTTGATAATGAAGGCAGAATGATAAAAATGGTTTTTGATGAATTTACTTTGTATAACTTTTACATTCCTAATGGTTCAAGAGACAAAAGAGATATTCCTTACAAACTAGATGTTTATCAAAAGCTTTTTAGTATTTTTGCCAAAAAGAAAAAAACAATTTTGACAGGCGATTTTAATATCGCCCACAAAGAAATTGATGTTTTTAATGCCAAGACCAACAAGAACAATACCATGTTTACCCCAGAAGAAAGAAAGCAGATTGATGATTTGCTTTCCTTAGGGTATGTGGATTCATTTAGGGAACAAAATCCAGAAAAGAAAAGCTATACTTGGTGGCCATACATGGCTAATTTAAGAGAAAGAGATATTGGCTGGAGAATAGACTATTTCTTTGTTTCTAAAGACCTTTTTCCTAAAATTAAATCATCTTTTATCAGAAAAGATATTCCAGGGTCTGATCATTGCCCTGTTGGGATAGAAATGTGAATTAAGGGAAACAAAAACAGGGCAATAATGCCCTGTTTTTAATTACATCCATTTACTTTTAGTGAAGAACCAGATTACTCCAGTGCAAGAGATTAAACAAATCATTATTACTAAAAAGAAAGCTAAAGGGTGATCTTGCAAAGGCAGGGCAATATTCATTCCAAAGAAGCTGGAAACCATGGTTGGTATTGTTAAAATGATTGTCCAAGCAGTCAGAATTTTCATGATGCGGTTAAGATTGTTGGAAAGAATAGTAGAATAACCGCTTCTAATACTTTCAATAGTATGCAAATTAGATTTGCTTAATTCCAATAACTGGCCATTGAGTAAAAACATGTCTTCAATCAAGTCTTGATCTTCGGGGAATAATTTGAAGAATTTCCCAGAAAGAATATTCTGCAAAATTGTATTAGTCGGAATTAAAGCAGACAAGAAGTCATTAAGCATGTTCTCATACTTAACCAATCTTAAAATATCTTCATTATCTATTCTGTGGGGATTTAGGGAAATAATATGCCTGGCTTTCTTGTTAATCTCATTAAGAAAGTTGTAATAAAGGGAATTGATTTCTGAAAAGATTTGGGTGAACATCTTTATCTTTTGGGTCGTACAGAAATCAATCTTTTCTTGCAAAAAGGTCTCCATGAAAGGAGGCTGGTGTTTGGTGATTAGAGCCAAATATGTTTCTGACAGGATTATTAATATGGGCATGGTTATTGCCCCACCGTTTTCATGGATTGGCACGCGGGTGAAGATGTAGGCAATATTATTGCGGTATTCCATGCGGGGAACTTCATTAGGATCAACGGCATCGTTAAGAAGGCCCAAATCTAGATTAAAATCCTGGCTCATTTTTTCTAGTTCTTCCTTAGTGGGAGAAAGGGCGTAAATAAAAGAACCTGGCTTGCAGGAATCTATTTTAGCCAGGGCCGAAGATTTGATTGTCTTTTGATATATCTCAATCATTGTAATAACAAGTTAAGTATATATCTTTTTGTTTGGGCTCATAGTGGAAAACTTTGTTACTTTCAAAGATAATTTTTTGGTATAATAAAAACAAGATGAAACTTAATTATTTTGTTATCCCAATTTTTGTATTTTTGGTTTCTTTATCTGGGAGTTCTATAACCCAGAAAGGAATGGATTGGTACAAAACACTTAATCTTCCAGCCCTGGCTCCGCCTGGATCAGTAATAGGAATTGTTTGGACAATAATTTTTATCCTCACAGCAATTTCGGCAATTTTGTTTTGGAATCAGAAGCCAGCTTCTAAGAATTTTAATACCATCTGGCTTTTGTTCTTTATTAATGGATTACTTAATGTTTACTGGAGCTTTTTGTTTTTCGGCCAACAGATGCTTTTTGAAGCAGTGCTAGAAATGATTTTACTTAACTTAATTAATTTGGCTTTAATATTTTTGCTTTGGCCAGAAAACAAAAAAGCAGCCATGCTGCTTTTGCCCTATTTTGTCTGGGTTTGTTTTGCTACCTATCTGGCCTTTAGTATTTTTCAATTAAACAGTTAATATGCAAGACAAGAAACTTTTTTCATTACACTTGTTTGGAGCCTTCTTTGTCATTGTTCTAGGATCATTGATGCATTTTGTTTATCAATGGTCTGGGAGCAATACTATTGTTGGGTTATTTGCTCCAGTTAATGAAAGTGTTTGGGAGCATTTAAAATTAGCTTTCTTTCCAATAATGTTTTACGGGATATATGAGGCCTTCTCGCTTAAGAATTGGAGCGAGGTTTTGTATGCCAAAGCAGCTGAAGTGTATTTGGCCATGTCATTTATTATCTCAGGATTCTATATCTACACTGCTTTTGCCGGAGAAAGCATCCTAGTTGTAGATATTTTACTATTCTGCTTTGCCATAATTATGGGAAAATGGGGAAGCTATATCGTTCTTTCCAAAGGTGAAGCTCAAGGCCAGCCAATCATTATTCCCATATTCTTTTTAGCAGTAGCAATGGCTGGATTTTTTGTTTTTACTTTTAATACTCCCGAGATTCCTTTGTTCCTGGATGCAAATAGCGGTTCTTATGGTATTATAAAATAAAGATGTATCAGTTTATTTCCCAAAATAATAATATTGCCATAAAAGTTGAAGCTAAGACTTTAGCTGATTTATTTGCTGAGTCTCTGAAAGGAGTAATGGATGTTTTGAAATTACAAACTAATGATCAGGGCTTTATTAAAAGAATTGTTCAAATGGATTCAGTAAGTCAGCCAGCTCTTTTAAGTGATTTTCTGAATCAAGCTATTTCTATGGCTTTGGCTAAAAAGGAAATCTATACCTCTGTTGATTATTTAGAAATTGAAGATAACTCAATCAAGAGTCAATTATCTGCAATAGAAGTTGGTGGATTTGATCAAGAAATTAATTCTGTAGAATCTGGTCAAATAACAACCAATCCCAAGGGGAGACTGGAGACAATAATAACTCTGGGGGTATAGGCAAGAAAATTAGTACCTGGTTCGTAGTAGTAATATATGACAACAATAAAAGTAGTAAATATCAAATGCGGAGGGTGCGAGAATATGATAATAACCAGCCTCAAAGAGGCTGGATTGTCTAATGTTTCTGTTAGTGTAGAAAAGCAAGAAGTCTCTTTTGATGGTGATATTGATATTGCTAAAAAGATTTTAATCAAAATGGGCTATCCGCCTCAAGACTCTCCAGAAGCTCAGAGCTTTCTGAAGAAAGCTCAATCCTATGCTTCCTGCATGATTGGGAGAATAAAAAAGTAAATTAAAAAAGAGGGCCTAGGCCCTCTTTTTATTTCATTAAATTACTCAGATAGTTTGTTATTGTTGCAGCGAATTGTTTTATCAATGAAAGCGGAGCAGAAAAAGGAGTAGTAGGAGTATTGGGAATAGATCTAGCTGGCGGGACTATAATCTTTTTGTTATCTTGTTTCATTTTCCACTCATCACAAGATCCAGGCATTTGTACTCCGTCTATTAAACAAAAGGATTCAGGAGGAGAAAGATATTTAATTGTAGTTGCTTGCTTATAAATATCAGGCAAGAATCCCAATTCTTTGTAAAAGCCATTCTTTAAAGCTTGGAATTGATAAAGCTTTTGATTTATTTGTCCCTGATTGCTTTTAAATATTCCTATTAACCCCACAATTTCTCTTCCTGTTTGGTTGGCATTGTCAAAGTATTCTTCCAGAGTAGCTGTATTCTTTCCTTTGGCCTTAGCATAGTCCATGCGGGCGCGCATATTATTAATATGCTGGTCAATATACAGAGAAGTATTGTTTCTATTGTATGCCCAAATACTCAATTCTTCTTTTTCTTGAGCTAATTCTAATAATTTTTTGAAATCAATTAAAATCAATTCCGAAGCTTTGCTTGATTGCCCATTGGAATAGAAGTAATCAGCTTGATTGCAAATACTTTGCATTTCATCAAGAACAGATTGCCAAGATGAAAAAATATCAGTCAAATCATTCTGGTAATAATCAGCCTTCATTTTGTTGCTAGCTAGACTCTTTTTTAATTTGGCAGTTTCTTCTTTGGCTTTTTGGATATTTTGAGGAACCTCCAAAACTTGTTCAGCTGAGGCTAATAGATCTTCTATTTCCTGCTCTGTGTCTAAGGCTTGATAAAAATCAAAATTAACTGATCCATGTTGAGCTTGATCAGCTAGAGATTTGAGTTGCTGAATAGAAGCATAAATATCATTATTAAGAGGCACTTTATGGGATTTAAGAAAATCCAATCTTCTTTGGATTCTAGTTAAATCTAATTTAGCTCTTTGTCCCCATTGTTTAACTTGGGCCGCTATTGCTTCTTGTTGCCTTACTTGATCATTTTGAATGGTAGAATTGCCAACAACTGGGGAAGACAAGTCAGGCTCTTGGCTTAAAGCCAAGGCATTAGCGCTTGTAAAAAGGATTGCAAATACTAAAAATGTAAGCTTGGCAAGTGAATGCATATTAAAAAGCTTTCTGATATAATTTTAAATCTTATTCCCAATTAGGACAATGTGAAGAACTCAAAAGATATTCACACTATATTGTTTCTTCTTTATGGTAAGATATAATTAATAAAATATGGCAGACAAAAAGAAAATTTTAATAGCTGAGGACGAGAAACCTTTAGCAAATGCCTTATTCCTAAAGCTATCAAAACTTGGTTTTGAAGTTGTTGTTGCCAATAATGGAAATGATGCAGTGACTAATTTGAAAACCAATGATTTCGATCTGGCATTAATGGATATGGTTATGCCAGGGAAAGAGGGTTTTACTGTTTTGGCTGAAGTTAAAGATGACAAACTTAAAACCCAGATAATAGTTCTGTCTAACTTGGCTCAGGAAGAAGATATGGCTAAAGCTAAGAGCCTTGGGGCAAAAGAGTATTTTGTAAAATCCAATACCCCTATTTCCCAAATAGTTGAATACGTTGAAAAATCCTTAGAATAATTTTTTAAATGATCCCTGACAATATAGATATCAGCCAGATATTGGTAGATGGAGATTATGTGGCAGCCGAGGAAATGCAAAAAGCGCAAAAGTCAGCTAAAGACGAGCGTCTTTCTCTTGCTGATTATCTTTTAGATACAGGGATGATTACTAAAGATCTTCTCGGCCAAGCCATTGCCGAGCATTTTGGCGTTGCCTATGCTGATCTTAATTCTGACCCTCCTGAAAGAGAAACTGTTTTAAAGATTCCCGAAGATATTGCTTACAAACATAAAGCTGTTCTTTTTAAAGAGGGAAAAGAAGAGAATGTTATTGCTACAGATAATCCTGGACAGCCAGATTTACAAGCATCTTTAGCCACTCTTTTCCCATTAAAGAAGATCAAAATTGCCTATTCTCTAACTGGAGACATAGAAAGCGTTTTTATCCACTACCGAAAAACATTAGAAACTAGATTTTCTGGAATTCTAGCTAAAAAAGGCAAAATTGCTCCAGAAATCATAGACGAGATTATTCAAGATGCTTTGCTTTACCGAGCATCAGATATTCATTTTGAACCTCAAGACAAAGATGTGGTTATTAGATTTAGAATAGACGGAGTTTTACATGAAGCTGGAAGAATTGCTAAAGAATATTATCCTAATATTTTAAACAGAGTTAAAGTTCAGGCTCAATTAAGAATTGATGAACATTTTTCTGCTCAAGATGGAGCTATTAGATTCAACAAGGAAAACAAGACAACAGACATGCGTGTTTCTGTTATGCCGACTGTTAATGGAGAAAAGATTGTTATCAGAGTTTTGTCAGAATATGTTCGCAGCTTTAATCTAGGAGAATTGGGACTTTCCTTGCGCGACCAAAAAACAATTAATCATGCTTCCAGAAAACCCTTTGGAATGATTTTGGTTTCTGGTCCTACTGGATCAGGGAAAACTACAACCTTGTATGCTTTACTGCAAATGGTAAATAGGCCAGAAGTAAACATTACTACTATTGAAGATCCTGTTGAATACAAGATAACAGGGATAAATCAGATTCAAGTTAATGCCCAAACCAATATTACTTTTGCCAAAGGTTTGCGCGCTATTGTCAGACAAGATCCAGACATTGTATTAGTGGGAGAAATCAGAGACAAAGAAACTGCTGAAATTGCTGTTAATGCTGCCCTAACTGGACATTTACTTTTATCTACAATTCATGGTAATGATGCCGCTACCGGAATTATTCGTCTTCTAGATATGGGAGTAGAACCATTTCTATTGTCTTCTACTTTAGAGATTGTTGCTTCTCAAAGATTGGTTAGAAAGATTTGTGAATCTTGCAGATATACTTATCATGCTAAGAGATCTGATTTGGCTAAAGCTATTCCTGATATTGATCAATTCTTTAATCAAGAAGATATTACTTTGTATAAAGGAAAGGGATGCAAGGCTTGCGGTAATACTGGATATATTTCCAGAACTTGTATTTTTGAGATAATAACAATCAGTCCAGAAATGCAAGATTTGATTTTAAAGAATCCTTCGGGCAAGCAGATTTGGGAGTTGGCTCAAAAACAAGGAGCCAAGTCTTTGTTTGAAGATGGAATGGAGAAAGTAAAGAACGGGATTACTACTATTGAAGAATTACTCAGAGTTAGTTCTCCTAAAGAATAACAATGAAAAAACCATTTTTACTCTTTAGCATATCTGAAGAGGAGAAGATCTATTTCCTGGAAAACTTTTCTATGATGCTTACAGCTGGCATTACTGTTTTGCCAGCTCTTTCCATAATGAGAAAGGAAGTCAGAACTAAAGGCATGCAAGCTATCATTGACATGATGGCTGAAGAGATAAACGCAGGAACTCAATTGTGGCAGGCGTTTGAAGACACTAATCTTTTTCCCAAACAAGCTATTTCTCTAATCAAAATTGGAGAAAAAACAGGAAAACTTAGAGAAAATTTTGAAACAATCCTTTCTCAAATGAGAAAGGACAGTAATTTTAAGTCTAAGATCAAATCAGCTATGACTTATCCTATGCTGGTTTTGTCAGTTACCCTAGGAGTAGGGATAATGATTGCTTGGTTTATCTTGCCCAAGTTAGCTCAAGTATTTTCTAATCTTCAGATTAAATTACCAGGAAGCACTCAGGCTTTGATTAATTTTGGAAACTTCTTGGCCAAGAATGGGGCAGTGGCTGTTCCATCATTTCTTTTGGTTTTGTTCTTCTTTGTCTGGTTGATTTTTTTCTTTTCTAAAACCAAATTTATCGGAGAATATATTTTGTTTGCTTTCCCAGGAACTAAAAAAGTAATACAGGAAATAGAATTGGCTAGGTTTGGATATATTCTAGGAATGCTTTTACAAGCCGGGCTTCCGATTATTGAAGCCATTGAATCTTTAGAAGATGCTACTGATTCTAGGATGTATAAGAAGTTTGCTCAAGAATTAAAAGAAAGAATATCTGATGGACAATCTTTTCAAGAAATCTTTGATAATTACAAACAAAGCAGAAAGTTGATTCCTCTTTCTATCCAGCAAATGATTGTGGCTGCTGAAAATTCTGGAACAGTTTCTACTACTTTACTTAATATTGGGAAAATCTTTGAAGAAAAAGTAGACAATACTATTAAAGACTTAACTGTTATTCTTGAGCCAGTCTTGTTAGTTATTGTCTGGGTGGGTGTAGTTTCAGTTGCCTTTGCTGTTATTCTCCCTATTTACAGCCTAATGGGACAATTGAATGAATCGAGTGGTTCTCAAACAGTTCAATCTAGCGCTCCAGCTGTAATTAATATTCAGCCAGATCAGGCTCCAGTTGTAGCTCAAAGAGAAGTTACTATTGTTGCTGCTCGCCCAGGAGGATTTGTTAATGTCAGAGAAAATCCAACAACAACAGCCAATATTGTTTCTCGTGCTAATGACGGAGATGTTTTCCCATATTTATCTGAAGCACAAGATTGGGTAGAAGTAAAAATTAATGATTCTCAAAATGGTTGGATCTTCAAAAAATTCATCAATCAGACTCAATAAGGGATTCACATTATTGGAATTGTTTTTAGTAATTGTCGTTATTGTGATAATGATGTCCATGACAATTGGGGTTGGCGCCTATTTTGTTTGGAAAAATGATCTAGATATTGCCAATGCCAATACTGCTTTGGCTTGGCGCAGAGCCCAGATATTATCTCAAGCCAATAGCGGAGATAGTTTGTGGGGAGTTTCTATTCAAACAGGAAAGATTGTAATTTTCAAAGGCAATAGCTATGCAGCTAGAGATACTGGTTTTGATGAGGAAATAGAAATTGCTAATAATCTAACGGCCAGTGGATTGACTGAAATTACTTTTAGCAAAGTCTATGGTTTGCCAAGCTCAAACGGAACCTTGCTTTATCAAAATACCTCTAATCAAACAACAAGCATATCAATAAATGGCAAAGGAACAATCAGCTATTAAGAATAATAAGGGAGTGTCTTTGATCGAAGCTCTTTTAGTAGTGGCTGTTTTAGCAATTTTGGCCATTTTTGCTATGGATGGATTAATTCAGGGAACAGATAGCTCGGTTGTGGCAGGGAAAAGATCCAGAGCAGTTTTTTTAGCTGAAGAATGTTTGGAAGCAGCCAGAAACATTAGAGATAACAGTTATACCAATTTAACTGTTGGAACATTTGGTTTGGCAGTAGCTGGCAATATTTGGACCTTGTCTGGATCTTCTGACTTAACAGATATTTATACCCGCCAAATTGTTGTTAGCACAATTAGTACTACAACCAAGCAAGTGACTTGTACTATTAATTGGCAACAGAATTTACAAAGAACTGGAACCATTGCCTTGACAACATATTTGACCAATTGGAGAGGATCAACTGTTAATAGTTGTGCTACCTATTGCCAATCTTTGGGATATACCACTGGAACCTGTAGGAGGAATAATGGAGCCTGTACTGCTAATGGCGAAACAAGACAAACAGGAGGAGCTGTATATTGTACTGTTAACCCAAACAGAACTTGTTGTTGTAAACCATGATGAAAAAGGGATTTACATTATTAGAAGTTCTTTTGTATACCAGCATTGGCGGGATCCTGGTTTTTATTCTTGCCAATATTACTTTTATTACCATGGAATCGCGAGTAAAAGGCCAGGTTATTAATGAAGTTGATGGCCAGGGAATCCAAGTGATGCAAATGATAACTCAAACTATTCGCAATTCCGAATCAATTATCAGTCCGACTATTGGTAATAACGGAGCAACTCTTTCTTTGAATGTAGCAGGAGCTAATCCAACTGTATTTTCCCAAACAGGAGACCAGCTTTTTGTATCTGAATCAGGAGGGGCAGGAGTAGAAATAACTTCTAGCAGAGTCAAAGTAACCAATTTGAGTTTTCATAATATTTCTAGGACAGGGACTAGTGGCAGTATTAAGATTGTTTTTACTTTGACTCATGTTAATAACACGGGGCGCAATGAATACAATTATTCAAAAACATTTTATGGATCAGCCAGCTTGCGGAAATAACCAAAAGGGATTTTCATTACTAATGCTTTTTTTAGTGCTTTTAGTAGTAGCAGTAGCAGTAATTGGATTTCTTTTCATTTCCGGAATCCAATCAGGAAAGTCTAGTGCTGCTTTGGAAAAATCAGCCAAAGGAATTGCTAATGCTTGTATAGAAATGGCTTTGAGCAGCATTAAATATAATAATGCTTTCACTGGAACAGTTAATCTAGTTTTTGGCAGTGATACTTGTACAGCCACAGTAATCAATACTGGAGGAGCAACCAGGTCTGTTACTGGCCAGGCTAATGTTGGAACAATTGTGCGCAAAGTAACAATATCAATTTCCAGCCTCAATCCGATTGTCATATCCTCCTGGCAGGAAACACCCTGAATTCACATGCTGTAACTATTTTAATTTGGTATAATTAAAAAAAGTAAAAAATAATATGAAAACACAAAAAGGATTCACATTGTTAGAGATCTTGTTAGTTGTGGCAGCCATTGCCATACTAGCCGGAATAGTAATTATTGCTATTAATCCTTCCAAGCAATTGGGAGAAACTCGCAATGCCAGAAGGCATTCTGACGTTAGGGCAATATTGGATGCTGTCCATCAGTATGCCATTGATAATAACGGAGCTTTTCCAACAGCTATTTCTACCAGCACAGCTACGGAAATTTGCAAAACAGGAGCAGCTTGCACTGGTTTAACAGATTTAGAGGTTTTGACTCTTAATGCTAAGTATTTAACCTCTATTCCAGTTGATCCATCTTGTCCAACAGACTGTGCCACATTTGGAGTTGGGTACAAGATTATTAGAGATACAACTTTAAATCGTATCACTGTTTCAGCTCCCAATGCTGAGGAGAATAAAACAATTAGTGTTACAAGATAAAAGGTCGCCAAAATAATTACAAAAAATATGAAAACACAAAAAGGATTCACATTGTTAGAGATCTTGTTAGTTGTGGCAGCTATCGCTATTTTGGCTGGGATAATTATTGTTGCTATTAATCCAGGGAAACAGCTTGGCGATACCCGCAATGCCAAGAGACAGAATGATGTCAGAGCAATTTTAAATGCTGTTCATCAATACAATATTGATAATGGTAGTTTGCCAACATCTGTAACATCAACTGCTACTGAAATTTGTGCCACATCAACTTGTTCTGGATTAATTGATTTGTCAGTTTTAACAACTAATTCTAAGTATTTAGTTACTATCCCAGTAGATCCATCTTGTCCAACAGGATGCAATGCCAATGGAGCCGGGTACAAAATACTTAAGGATTCTAATAACAGAGTTACAGTTTCTGCTCCTAATGCTGAACAGAATAAAACTATCAGCATTACTCAATAATTGAAGAATTTTTCTGCTCCGCAAAAGCGGAGCAGTGTAAATTCTTTAATTTATGTCTAAAAGTTCATTAGATACAAAAGAAAGAACAGATCTTTTTGATAAAATTAGCGACGAGCTTTTTGATGGAATTGTTATGATTGGAAGCGATGATAAAATTGTGTTTTGGAACAAAACAGCTGAAAAGATGTTTGGCTATGATAGAAATGAAGTGATGCAAAAAACTCTGCACGATATTATTCCAGCTCAAGTGGACATGGCCAAATACAAAAAATCAATAACTGAATTTGGAAAAACAGGCCATAGCGCTGTTTTGGGCAAGTTATTAGAATTAGAAGTAAAAAGAAAGAATGGAGAACATTTTTTGATGGAGCTATCTGTTTCTGCCATGGAAATAGATGGGCAATGGCATGCCGTAGGAATAATGAGAGATATTTCTCAGAGAAAGAAAATTGAGGTAGCTTTAACTGAAAGCGATACATTAAAGAATTTCTTGATTGAAATTTATCAAAAAGCTCCTAATTTAAATGACAAGGAGCTTTACGACTATGTTTTAGAGAAAGCAGTTTTAATTAGCAAGAGTAAGATAGGCTTTTTTCATAGAGTTTCCGATGATCAGAAAGATGTTATTCTAACTACCTGGAATGGAGCAGCTATGAAAGAATGCTCAGCCCCTAACACTGGCCACTATCCTTTAGCCAAAGCTGGCAATTGGGTCGATTGTGTAAAAGAGCAAAAGCCAGTGGTTTATAACAATTATGCCAGTTCTCCTAATCAAAAAGGGCTTCCTAAGGGACATGTTTCTCTTTCTCGATTTATGAGCGTTCCCATAATCCAAGACAAGAAAGTAAAGATAATTTTTGGTGTTGGGAATAAAGAAAGCGATTATATTCAGGAGGACATAGACAAAGTGCAGATTTTAGCTAATGGACTATACAATATTTTGGTTCAAAGATCAGCCGAAGAGGGCCTCAAAAAACAGAAAGAAGATTTAGAAAAGAAAGCTAGAGAATTAGAGGAAATAAATGATTTAATGGTAGATAGGGAATTGAAGATGATAGAATTAAAAAAAGAATTAAGTCAATTAAAAGGAGAAAGTAAAGAACAAAAATGAAAATAGGAATACAAGCTAAAATCTTTTTCATTGTTTTCTTTGTTCTGGTTGCTATATCAATTGGGATTTTTATTGGAGCCAAGGAAATAAAAAGCAGATTAATTGCATATGATGTTTCTCAGGAGACACGATGGGCAGAGTTCAAATTCTTTGAGAAACAAAGAGGAGATACGGCAATGCTTTCTTCTACTTTGGATGCAATTCTAGAAAATAAGGTTTGGATGGATCTTTTTGCTAAAAGAGATAAAGATGCTTTAATTATCCAGACTAAGTATTTTTTTAATAAGATTAAGGAAGATTTTGGCATAACTCACTTTTACTTTGAGCTTCCTGATGGTGTTTGTATGCTCAGAGTTCATAAGCCAGAACAGGCTGGAGATCAGATTAATCGTGTTACTTTCAAGAAAGCCCAGGAAAATCAAAAACAGGGGGACGGTTTGGAGTTAGGAGCAACAGCTTTTGCGCTCAGAGTTGTTAAACCATATTTTGATAAGAAGGGGTTAGTCGGGTATGTTGAACTAGGTCAGGAAATCAACCATTTCTTGGATTCTTTGCTAGTGAACCCAGGAGATTCCTATGCCTTAATAGTCAAAAAAGAATATATTAATCATCAGCAATGGGCCAATGTTCGAGCGGGAAATAATTTGTCTGACAATTGGGATCAGATGCAAGATTATTTGGTTATTGATACTGCTGGC
>JAKLGF010000029.1 GCA_022710815.1 Patescibacteria group bacterium | reverse complement strand
AGCTTCAAGGTATCTTTTATTCTTGGCCAAAGATTCCTGGATTTCTTTTTCCAGCTGCTCATCTTGGATTTGTTCTAATGTTTTTGTTTCTTCTGCCATAGTTTTTACTGGTTGATTTTCAATCTCTTAAGCTGCCTGGCTCTTAATTTGTTATCAGGAAGCATTCTAGCAACAGCCAATTGCAAAACTCTTGTAGGGTTCTTGGCCATCATTTTTTCAAGGGAAGTTTCTTTCATTCCTCCAACCCAATCACTGTGCTTGTAATAAATCTTCTGAGCTGCTTTCTTGCCTGAGAATTTGATCTTAGCAAAGTTGTTAACTGTAACAGTATTGCGCATATCAATATGTGGCATCCATTCGGGCCTATTCTTTCCGCGCAATTTAACAGCTATTTCAACAGCCAATCTGCCCAGTGTTTTATCTGTTGCGTCGAGGATATAGTTTTCTGGTTTTGGAGTCTTGTTCATATTATATTAATTCGATAATGGCCATTTTTGCGCTATCTGACTTTCTAGGAGCAAGCCTAGTAATTCTGGTATAGCCGCCATTTCTATCTTTATACTTTGGAGCAATTTCCTTGATGAGCTTAAAGGTTGTCTTTTTGGTCAAAACTGATCCCACGTTTCTAATAGCAGCTAAATCTGCTGGTTTAGCCTTGGTAATCAATTTCTCAGCAAAAGATCTAAGCTCTTTAGCTCTAGCCTGGGTTGTCTTGATTTTGCCGCGCAAAAACAAGGCCTCTGCTAAAGACTTGAGAAATGCTTTTCTCTGATCTGATTTTCTTGAAAATTTTCTGCCTTTAACTCTCTTGTTCATACTTTATTTTTTCTCTTTGGTTGGTTCTTCCAATAGGAATGAAAAATACTTTATTAAAATATCAACTGAATCTTTTAATGCTTCTTCGGGTTTGATTGTTCCATCTGTTTCAACTCCCAAGATGATTCTATCAAAGTCTGTTCTTTCTCCTACGCGGACATTATCAATATTCAAGCTGACTTTTCTGACTGGGGTGAAAATGGCATCAATGTAAATTTCTCCGATTTCAATTTTGTCTTTTTTCCTTCTTTCAACTGGTTCATATCCTACTCCCTTTTCAACTGTGATTTCCATTTCTAATTCAGCTGTTCTAGAAGTAAGGGTAGCAATATGTAAATCTGGATTAACAATTTCTAATTGTGATGGTAATTTGAAATCTCCGGCTTTGACTTCTTTCTCTCCCTTAGCTTTAAGGGTTGCTGTCTGAGCTTCATCAGTGGTGGATTTGAATCTGATATATTTCAAATTCAAGATCAAATTAACAACATCTTCAGCTACGCCTTCAATTGTTGAGAATTCGTGCTGAACTCCTTTAATCTTAACCCTGGTAATGGCTAAGCCTTCCAAAGAAGATAAGAGAACCCTTCTGAGTGCGTTTCCAACTGTGGTTCCGTAGCCAGGATAAAGACCGTCAATTTCAAATTTCTTGAAATTTTTCTCTTCTTCTATGATTTTAAATTTTGATGGTAATGGAATCATAGATTGTTTTTGTTTTATTTTATTTTGAATAGTGCTCAAAAACAGAAGAGAGCTCTGCTGGCAATGCTGCTTCCTCAACTGTAGGCAGACCAACTACCTCTCCTTTGATTTCATCGGCATTAATCTTAAGCCATCCTGGTGGATTATACTTCTTGAGATTAGCTGAAAGATTCTGGAAGTATTTAAGCTTGCCTGCTCCTGGAGCCAATGTAATCACATCACCCTTTTTAACTTCAAAGCTGGGGATGTTAACCTTTTTGTTGTTTACGAATAAATGGGAATGCGAAACTATCTGTCTAGCCTGTCTGTGGGATGTAGCAAATCCTAATTTCAAAACTGTATTGTCTAATCTCATTTCCAATTCTCTGACCAAGAGATCATCGGCCTTCTCTTTTGAGTGGACCAATTTCTTCAAAACCTCTAAGACATAGTTCTTGAATTGGGTTTCTCTCAAACCATACCAAGCCTTGATCTTCTGCTTTTCAGCAAATTCCCTTCCATAGTCTGTAATGGATGGCTTGTTCTTCTTGACCTGTCCTGGTGGAAATGGCCTTTTAATCATGGCGCATTTAGGGGAAAAGCATTTTGCCCCTTTCAAGAATATTTTTTTACCTAATCTTCTGCATGTTCTGCATTTAGCTGTATTCATAGGATTATACTCTTCTTGGTTTCTTTGGCCTACAACCGTTGTGTGGCACAGATGTTAAATCTTGGATTGATGTTATTTCAAAATTATGGTTAGTAATGGCTCTAATAGCTGAATCTCTTCCTGTTCCAATGCCTCTTAATCTAATGGCAATCTTTCCAATTCCTTTCTTTTCAGCAATTGTAGCAACAGTATCAGCAATCTGGGAAGCAGCATAAGGAGTTCCTTTTCTTGTTCCCTTAAAACCAACGCTTCCAGCAGACACCCAAGAAACAACGTTTCCAGCAGTGTCAGTTAAGCTGACAATGGTGTTGTTGTAAGAACAGGAGATGTAAATTACTCCATCCTTAAGCCTGGCTGTTTCTTCAGTCTTGCCTTTCTTTATTTTAGCCTCCATCTTTTCAGATTCCTGAGTAGATGTCTCGCTTTTTGTTATGATTTTTTTCTTTCCCATAGTTTATTACTTAGGTGCGGGTGCCTCCTTTCTTCCAGAGGTGGTAGTTCTTCTGACATTTCCTCTGACTGTTCTGTTATTTGTTTTTGTTCTTTGGCCCCTTACTGGCAATCCTTTGGAATGTCTAGATCCTCTCCAGCATCCGATTGTCTTAAGCCTCTTAACAGAAGCCATTCTGGCTCTGCGAAGATCTCCCTCGATATTGAGGTTCCATTCCTTAATCACTTCCTGAATCTTGTTAAGATCCTGGGGTGTAAGCTTGGAAGAATCGGTTGTCAAAGCAATTCCGCATTCTTTGAGGATTTTTTTACTTAAAGTATCGCCTATTCCGTATACATAGGTCAAAGCGATTACTATATGTTTGTTATCAGGAATTGTTACTCCTGCAATTCTTGGCATACTTTCTTATTAATCAAAATAAAATTAAAGCGATTTAAGCTTTTTTAATTTTTATATTAAAAACCTTATCCTTGTTTCTGTTTATGCTTAGGATTTTTTTTGCAAATAACGTAAACTCTTGTTCCACGTCTGACTGTTTTGCAATCCTTGCAGATTTTTTTAACTGATGGTCTAACCTTCATATTTTTTATCTAAGCCTGAATGTTATTCTTCCCTTAGTCATATCATAAGGGCTCATTTCTAGGACAACCTTATCACCAGGCAAAAGTCTGATATGGTTCATCCTCATTTTACCAGCTAAATGGGCGATGATTTCTTTTTCTTCACCGTCTAATTTAACTCTAAAAGACCCTGCTGGCAAGGTCTCCATTACTTTTCCGTTCTTTTTGATAACGCTATTTGGATCTGCCATCTATAAATTCAAGTAAACACAAGATAACAAAAAACCTTGATTTAGTCAACCCCCTTAAGCCTGGCTTCAATCTTGGACCCATCCTTGGGCAGCCTGGGCTTGTAAAAGGGCTTGAAATCGACCCAGAACGACTCTACTTGAGCCTTGGGATCAGAGGCTATTATCTGGCCTACTTGGCTAGTTTTTGCATTAATTAATTTCTCTCTTAAAAAGTCCAAAGAAAAATCATTGTAATATTTACAAGCCACTTCTAAATCAAAATTAACTTCCTTTTTAGATAAATCAGTATGTCTGGAATTTACTTTGAAATTAAGGCTTTTAGGCACTATTCGAGCGCTTTCAGGGATATTAATAATGGCAAAATTATTAGCTAAATTATTGATTTCCTGATTCAAAACTCCAAAAGCTTTGATATCTACTTTCAGGTTATAGAAAAAATCATCAACAATTTCTCCTTCTTTAACTGATGGGTCAGAAAAAACAATATTGTAGCTAACAGACTTTTCTAGGATATAGTAATCAGGATATTTGTTTTTCAAAATATCTAAAGCTTCTTGCTCATATTTCTGAGTTAAAGTTTCTCTAGCTTTTTGAATATCTTCTTTGCTAACTACTTTGGCTCTTCCTACCATTCCCCCTTTCATGCTCTGAGAAGATTTCCCATAATACTTAGTATAATAAGGAGTACTTTTTAATTTAGGAATGGAAAAATATGATGGCCCAATATTATACTCCTTGCCATAATCAATGGCTTGAACAGAAATATCAACTGATCCAGGGGTAGTTCCTTTTCTTCCTGGCACAGTGGCTTTGGCTAGGGTAATAAAAACATTGCCCTTATCATCCATAAACCTAGTTCCTTGGGCAAAGACTTCTGGGCTAGTAGAATTCTCGTTATACAAAGTAATTGTCCCTTGGGCCTTAGACTTAATATCTGTTTCAGAAGCCTGGAATTTCTCTGAATAATCCTTGGGCACTACTAATTCCTCTAAAGCCAAGGCCTGCAAAGAATCAGCTGGTTTAGCAGCTGCTAAAATATTGGTACTGGAAGCAAAGGTATTAATGACTGGTTTAATAAAAACAGTAACACTGGGCTCAACTAAGAAATATACTATTCCTAGAATAATTAAGATAAACAAAAGAAAAGACCAGCCACTTCCCTTTTTAGGAGCTGGCTTTTTAACTGCAATTTTCTCCTGGATCCTTTCTTGGGATCTGGTTGCAGGCGGAGCAATATCAAAGACTTTTCTTGTTTGCATAAAAGGCAATCAGCAAGTTATTAGCCATTTGGCGATCTTCTAAAACAACCTTGGGGCAGAAAACATGATTCCACAGGGTTGTGGCTGACCCCAAATTATTGAAATTAAAAATTCTTTTAGGATTAACCTTATCCATGGCAGTGAAAAGATAGGATCCACCTCCGCTGACAAAAACCTGAGGAATAGCAATAGATCTCTTGGAAATCTCAGATTGCATGGCTAGGGTTGTGCTTTCCAAAAGCGGAACTAATCTTTGGTTAATCTTGTTAACAAAATCCTGGGACAAATCATTAATCTGATATCTTTGGGCAATAATCATGGCCTCTTGTTCCCTAACTCCCAAATAGTCAGATATTTTTTTGATAAAATTGTCTCCTCCAAAAGAAAACTCTAAAATATTGCTCAAAATTTTGTTCTTCACAACAAACAATCTGCTAATATCTGCTCCCATATCCAAGAAGGCAGCATCAGTATTGTTTTCTTTGAAAAAATGCCAGACCAATTCACTTTGGGAAACTAATTGAAAGCTCTTCCAATCAAAACCATTGAAATAGCTCTTGGCCTGCTGGAGGTATTCATATGGGACATAGACACATAAAACATTGAATTCAATTTCTCTGGAATTGCATCCAACTAGTCTTTCTACCTTGTATCCATCTGCCTTTATCTCATTAATGTAAAAACTAAGGAATTTGAATTCATTTTCAGCTGCTACTAAATTAGTCAGAATATCTTTTTTAGCCTGTTCCAATACTCCGCTAATAATCTCTTTTTCCTGTTGGGCGCTAATGGGCTTGGCTTGATCTCTGGTTATCTTGTGCCAAGATATTTCTTCTTTCAAAAACTGGGGTGGCAAAAGCAGAAAAGTCTTGTCTATTTCCCCATGAAAAGAAGTGATTTTTAATTCCCGGCTCAGCTGTAAAATGGCTTTTTTAATAACATCAGCCTGAAAATCTGTGCTATCAAAAACACTGTAAAGATCGTAGTAGGCTGTAGCTGCCCGGATAATATTAATATCTCCATTTTTTGCCCTTTCAAAAAGCATGGCTTTGGCTGCAGCCGATCCCATGTCTATGGACAAAAAAGTTTGTTTTTTGTTCTTATCAAAAATATTAAAAAACATTTTTGTATTTAATTGTAAATATTACTCTAAGACTGCCTTTATTCTCCTAACTCCGGCACTTGATGCCTCTTCCTTTATTATCTTAAATTTACCAAGTTCTTTGGTATTTTGCACATGGGGTCCTCCACAGAGCTCTTTGGAAAAATCTCCTACAGAATAAACAGTAACAGTTTCAGGATATTTTTCTCTGAAAAAAGCTAAAGCTCCACTATTCATAGCTTCTGAAAATAGCATTTCCTGCTTGTTAACAGACAATTCTTGATTAATGATTTGGTTAATAAAATCATTAATCAAGAATTGTCTGTTAACAAGCAGGAAA
>JAKLGF010000028.1 GCA_022710815.1 Patescibacteria group bacterium | reverse complement strand
CAAGGAAATAACAAAAATGAGAAGCTCTTTACAACCTAACTATTATATACTTTCAACCGTTTTGATCCTTATGGTCATCGGGATTTTGGTATTGGCTGATGCTTCAGCTCCATTATCAATGAAGCAGTTTGGCAATGCCGGAGTCTATTTATTCAAGATAATGGTTTTTACTATTCTGGCTTTGATAATAGGATTGGCTTGCTACAAAAAGGATATGGAATGGTTTAAGAAAAAATCCCTTCCTTTTTTAGTTATTAGTATTGTTTTGTGTCTAGTTGTTTTTTTACCAGTAATTGGATTAAAGATTAGAGGAGCTCAGCGCTGGATTAATTTAGGAATAATGACTCTCCAGCCCTCAGACTTTTTAAAACTAGCTTCAATCTTATTTCTAGCTGCCTTTATTTCCGACAATCCTATCAAAAAATGGAAGGATTTCTTTTTGTTTTTAGCAATTAATGCAGTAATATTCTTTCCAATAATTCTGCAAAAAGACATGAGTAATCTCATGGTTATGGCTGCCTATGTTTTTACTATGCTGGTAGTTTCTAGTGCTAACAAGAAGTTTATCTGGGCCTTGGTTATTTTAGGAATAATATTAATGAGCGGTTTAGTCTTTATTGAAAGCTACAGATTAGAAAGAGTTCAGACAATGCTTAATCCAGATTTAGATCCTATGGGCAGTGGTTAGCAAACCAGGCAAGCTTTGATAACAATTGGCTCAGGAGGATTTTGGGGAATTGGTTTGGGACTGGGAAGACAGAAATTAATTGTTCCTCAGGCCATGACTGATTTGATCTATTCTATTCTTTGCGAGCAATTAGGATTTATTGGCGGAGTTGGAGTAATAGTTTTGTTCTTAATGCTCTTCTGGCAAGGAGTAAAAGTAGCTCTAGAATCTCGCGATGAGTTTTACAAATTAACTGCTATGGGGATAACTGTTTGGATTGTAGCCCAAGCATTTGTTAATATTAGTTCAGCAGTAGGACTCTTTCCCATTACTGGAGTCCCATTGCCGTTTATTAGCTATGGAGGGTCAGCTTTAATTGCTGAAATCATTGCCATAGCAATATTGTTAAACATATCTAAAGCTTAATTATGAAAATTGTCATAACTGGAGGAGGAACTGGAGGCCATATTTTACCACTATTGGCAGTGGCTAAAGAATTAAGAGAAATAACTCAAGGAGAAAAACTGGACTTGTCTTACGTCGGCCCTAAAATTGAAATTGAGAATATTGCCTTTTCTCAATTGGATATTAAAAAGAAGATAATATTAGCTGGGAAGTTAAGAAGGTATGCTAATTTCAAAAGTATTTTAGAAAATACCTGGGACATGATTAAAATGCTCATTGGAATAATTCAGGCATTTTTCATTCTTCTTTTTTCCAGACCTAGATTAGTTTTTTCTAAAGGAGGTTATGGAAGCTTTCCAGTAATTGTAGCAGCCAAGCTTTTAGGAATTCCTGTGTTCTTGCATGAGTCGGATGCTATCCAGGGGCTAGCTAACAAAGTAGGATCATTTTTTGCTGATAGAATCTTTGTTGCCTTTTCTAATTTAGTTGAAATGTTTCCAGGGAAAAAAGTCTATTGGGTTGGCAATCCTGTTAGAGAAGAATTGCTTAATGGCAACAAAGAAGATGCCCAAGTATATTTTTCCATTACCAAAACAAAACCTGTTGTCTTTATTGTCGGAGGCTCCCAAGGAGCCCAAAGAATTAATGAGATGTTTTTAAATGCTCTGCCTGAATTTGCTGCTGAATACGAATTAATTCATCAATGCGGAAAGGATAATTTCCAGGCTACTAAAAGTGCAGCCGAAGTTATGTTGCCCGATCATTTGAAATCATTTTATCATTTGTATGGATTTTTAAGCGAAGAACAAATGAAAAATGCTTTGGCAGTTTGTGATATTATTATCAGTAGGGCAGGGGCGGGAAGTATTTTTGAAATCGCAGCTTCAGGAAAACCTAGCATTTTGATTCCTCTCCCAGAATCAGCTCAGAATCATCAATTCCAAAACGCCTATCTTTATGCTAAAGATGGAGCCGCTATTGTTTTAGAGGAAGGCAACTTTTCTCCCCATATGCTTTTGCAGGAATTAGAAAAGCTTTTCTCTAATCCTGATTTGTTAGCTAAGATGAGTCTGGAAGCTAAGAAGTTTGCTCGGCCTAATGCTGCCCGAGAAATGGCAGAATATATCAAAGAATTCATTGTTGCCCAAAATAAAAACCCCTACTTTTTTTCGGGCTTTTTTGGTTTTGGGTCGGGATCTATGGTTTTAAAAATGGAAATTTGGTCTGGGGGCGGGGGAACCAGCCAGGCAAGACATTCTAATGTAATTGTTGTTTTTGTTCTGGGATAAAGAGCCATGCCACAAAGCTTTGTTTCATTTATCATGACCAGAACTTCTACTGGATGATTGGGGAATCTTTCCAATTGAATTTCATTTGAGAAAAAGATGTATTCTATTGAATCACTGAAATTCAATCTGAAAAGATCTGCTTCGCGAACATGCTCTATTCCTAGAAAAGTCCTGAATTCGAAAAAAATGTTCAAGGGTCACCTCCTTCTTTTGATTTAAACATATATTCTTAGCTAAGTCAAATCAGGTTGAAATAGGGGATAATATTGTATATTATATAATCTAATGAACTCAGACTTGTCCCAGACACAGTCCAAGAAAGTCAGAACCAGGTTTGCGCCATCGCCAACCGGATTTTTGCATATTGGAAGTGTGAGAACTTGCTTATTCAATTTCCTCTATGCCAAGAAAATGGGAGGGGATTTTGTTTTGAGAATAGAAGATACAGATAAGGAAAGATCTAAACCAGAATTTGAGGAAGATATCAAACAAGGATTAAAATGGTTGGGAATTATTTGGGACGAAGGTCCAGATACTAATGGAAAGTTTGGCCCTTATCGCCAAATGGATAGATTGGATATTTATGAGAAATATGCCAGACAATTATTAGATCAAAGCCATGCCTATTATTGTTTCTGTTCAGAAGAAGAGTTAGAAGCTAAAAAACAAGAAATGGTAGCTAGGGGACACGCTCCAATTTATGATGGAAAGTGTTCTAATATTTCTAAAGAAGAAGCCCAGCAAAGAATAGCTGCTGGAGAAAAAGCAGTGATTAGATTTAAGACTCAAAACAAAGTAATTAGTTTCACTGATTTAATTTGGGGAAAAGTTGACTTTGATGCCAGCTTGTTTGGTGATTTTGTTATTGCCAAAGACACCAGAAGCCCATTGTATAATTTTGCAGCAGCAGTGGATGACTATTTAATGGAAATTACCCATATTGTCAGAGGAGAAGAACATTTATCTAATACTCCTAGACAAATGATGATTCAAAGCGCTTTGGGATTTGGTCATCCTCAATATGCTCACTTGCCTTTAATCTTGGGACCAGACAAGACCAAACTTTCTAAAAGACACAACGCTGAGCCAGTTGGTTATTACAAGCAAAAAGGATATTTGCCTCAAGCTCTGAATAATTTTATTGCTTTCTTAGGTTGGAATCCAGGAACCGAAAGGGAAATGTTTTCCATGCCTGAATTGATTAATGAATTTTCTTTTGAAAGATGTAGAAAGAGCGGATCTATTTTTAATATCGCTAAACTAGATTGGTACAATGGAATGTATATCCGCCAAACTCCTTTGGACAAATTAACCGAACTCCTAATTCCTTACTATCAAGAAAAGAATTTAATAGAAAAGATTTCTGATAGGGAATTCAAAATTACTGCTACCAATCAAACAATTGATTTCGCTACCTTGTCTTTAATTGTTTCTTTGTACCAAGAAAGATTAGTTAAGCTTGAAGATATTATTGAAGCCACAGACTTGTTCTTTGTTGAACTTCCTAGTTATGAAAAAGATCTTCTGCTCTTCAAAGACATGACTTACCAGCAAGTCGCTAACTCAATTGACAAATGCATTGAATTATTGTCTAATGCAGAAAGCTTCCAAAAAGACTATTTACAGACCCATTGCTTGAATGCTATCCAAGAAGCCAACTTAAACAGGGGTCAAATCCTTTGGCCGCTAAGAGTAGCTTTAACAGGTAAAAAAGCTTCAGCTGGACCATTTGAAATTGCCGAAATTTTAGGAAAAGATTTATCTTTAAAAAGATTAAATTTTGCTAAAAAAATATTAGGATGATTTCTTTAAAAAAATCTCTCAAAATTGTTCTTGTTATAGCTGGTTTCTTAGCCAGTTCTTGTAGTGTTTGGGCTAAAGAAGGGGGACTAAAAGACCCTCAAATTAGCCCTAAAATTGCCCTAGAACCAAGCTATGATATCAAAGGTGAGGTTAGAGAGGCAGGCACCCTAATTAAGGCCAAAACAGGGTCTTTTTGGGGGGCTTTCCAGGACTGGGTCTATGAGAGGCAGCTTTTCATAGAAGCCGAGCTAGTTAAAGAGGAGACAGAGATTAGGGAAGATATATTAATACCTTTGCAGAATAATTCTATCTATCAATTGTTCTTGCGAGTAAAAGATCTCTTTGGAAAAAAAGATAAATAATCCACAGCAGGGAGGGTTGCTAATAACCCTTAATAGTTTATGATAGAGGTAGGTACAAAGGTTCGCATAATTTAACTTAAGCGAACATTAATATCTAGCAATCCTTATTAATCCTATGCAACAAAGCACAAAGCCACTTCCCTCGCATATTGTAGATTTTTTAGACTGGTTGGATGTTCAGAAAGGTTTATCATCTAAAACTCAAGAAAACTATTCCCGCTTTCTAAACAAGTTTATTATTTTTCTCAAAACAAATAATTTAGAGAATTTAAAACCTCACGAATTAACTCCTGATCATGTTTGGTCCTACCAGGTCTATTTAGCCCGCCAGTGCTTCTCTTCTGCCAAGACCCCCCTCAAAAAGGCCACCCAGAACTACTACTTAATAGCTTTGAGATCTTTACTCAATTATTTTGCTGAAAGAGATATAGTTTCTTTACCAGCAGAAAAAGTAAAATTAGCTAGAAGAAAAGATGAAAAAGCTGTCAGGTTTTTAACAGTTGATCAATTAAAAAAATTATTCGAAGCTCCCGATACTTCTAAGCCAGCTGGTTTACGTGATCGAGCTATACTAGAAACCTTTTTTTCAACTGGAATGCGTATTTCAGAATTAATTTCTTTGAATCGAGAACAAATAAAATTCCCTCCTGGAGATCAGGATTTAGAATTAGTAATTATTGGTAAGGGATCAAAAGCTCGCACTGTTTACATTTCTCAGCGCGCCCTTTATTGGCTGAAAAGATATTTAGATTCTAGAGAAGATGATGATAAATGTTTGTTTGTAAATTACCGAGCTAGAAAAGATTCTCCCATGCGTTTAACTCCGCGTTCCATTGAAGAGATTATTAAAAAGTATGTTATTGAAACTGGATTACCCTTGAACACAACTCCGCATGTGATGCGCCACAGTTTTGCTACTGATTTATTAAACCAAGGAGTGGATATTAGGATCTTACAGGAATTCTTGGGCCACAAGTCCATTACTGCTACTCAAATCTATACTCACGTTACTTCCAAGAAACTGCGTGAAGTTCACAAGAAATTTCATAGTTTAGGATAGGTGAGTTCCCTATTATTTTTCTAAATTAAAAGCCCGCAGATTTTTATCTTTGGGCTTTTTTGATTTTTTTCAAGCAAGGTGGCGACCCCTTGCTTTATGCGTAATTATCGGGGAGGAATTCTAGCCACTATGGGGAATGGCTTTTACGGACACTCGGCAGCAAATAGTCGCCTTTAACTGCCTGGTTGTTAGCTACTTAGTTATCCAGACAAGGATTACAATAAGAATTGCAACAACCAACAACGTGATAAGCTTTCCGGCTAGAGTCATGTTCAAGAATTGGCAGAAAGCTTCCTGCTTTTCCTTTGGAACGAGAAAATAGATCAGTGTGCTTATTATCACCACTGCTCCAAAGAAAATAAACAGACCCCAGGGGAAGGTTTGATGGTGGACAACTTCTCCTGTGGGAAGAACTACTTGAGCAAGAAGATTAGTCAGGCTCATTTTTTACCTCCTTTCGTTGAGGTTATGATTCCTTGATCCTTGAGCTCATTTGTGAGCCTTTCGATTTCTTTCTTTGTCTTCTGGGTATACATTTTACCCAATCTTCCTGTTTTTCCTGCCATATAAAGCTCCTTTCAGGTTTGTTTTGGAAGAAACTCTTTTTCTGATT
>JAKLGF010000027.1 GCA_022710815.1 Patescibacteria group bacterium | reverse complement strand
GGAGGGAGATTTCATATTTTGACAATCATAACGCAAAGATTCTTTAGAAATCTCTTTCCCTTTTTCATCATAAATCTTGCTTTCCAAAACAAGAATGTCGTAATTATTATTAGCCACAAGTTCAATCTTTTTAGAAAGAAGCTGAGGGCTGATGTCGCCAATATATTCCTGCGATGTAATAACTGACCCATTTTTATCTTTCAAGGAAAGAACCATCTTCCCTTTCAAAGATATGGAATCTGATATGGCGTGAAAGCAATTAAAGAAATAAAATTGATCTCCTTTTTCAATTGGATACTTACTTAAAGCCAAAAAATTAGTACGGCCTAGGGTATTTTCTCCGTCAACAATAAATCTGATTTTGGCCACAGATTTAGAAAAATAGTTATTGGTGCTGATTTCGTAGGTATAAACATTAGGATCGAGCTTTTCCCAAGAGGCTGAAAAATCCTTCTCTTCTTTAGGCTTAAGCGTTATTTTCTGACTCTCTTTGTTAATCAAATATTCAGGATCCAAATTAGACCAAGAAAATAGTTTTGTATTCAATGTGACCGTTTGTTCTCTATTAGAAGTATTCTTAATCTTATACCTTATCTCTATCTTCTCTTTTTCGTTAAAAGCTGGATTGGCATTCTTTTGTATATATTTTTGTCCATTAATAGAAATAGCGTCTTTTAAAATAACAGTCTCAAACGGGCTCTGCTCATTATTAATTCCGAAATTAATTGCAGCCGCATATGCTCCATGAACAAATCCAAGTCCAGAAACATCAAATTTGTTATTTGAAAGAAAAGAAACTCCCACAGTATACATTCCTGAAGACAATCCCTTGGGAACACCCCAATCAAAGCTAACTTTCTTCATTTCTCCAGATTCTAAAGAAATATCATTAACGGCGAAGAATTCATCAACCTGATAGTCACCATGATTTAGTCTATTATCAGACAAGTCGCTACGATAAATTTGAACATAAATTCCGCCTTTGATGATAGGATATTTATTATTATTGGTTAAATTAACATCAAACTGGACATTCTCACCTGTCTTATTATTAATTTTTTTAGGAGAGACTGTTATATGAACACTTCCATATTTGTAATCAGCAAAACAATCATTCCCGGCAGCAGAATTCGTTCCTCCTATATTCCCCTCCACAACCTCAGCTAAGGCATTATTTCCTAGGAATAACAAAAAAAGAGTACAGATTATTTTAAAAATATTTTTGAAGTTCTTCATATATTTCTAAAATTATTCTACTTTATCTTTTTTCTCTAAATATTCTTTAGACAATTCAACAATTATTCCAGCTAAAGGAATAGAAAGCACAGCTCCCAATGGTCCAAATAATCTTCCTCCAATTAAAATTGCCAAAAGAACCAAAATGGAAGAAAGACCAACCATTTTTTTCATTAAAAGAGGAGTTATTAAGTTTCCTTCGATTTGATTCAATATCAGCATGGAAATAGCAATAATAATTCCATTATTAATATTATTTATCCCAGCAATTAATGCTAATACAGCTCCTGAGAATATTGGACCTAAAAATGGAACAATTTCAAAGAATCCAGCAAACATACCAAAGCTGGCTGCATACTGTATTCCTATCATTTTACTAATGATATAAATACAAAAACCAATAATAATACAAGTTAAAAATCTGGTACCAAACCATTGAGATATTCTAACCTTACTCCTGTTCCAAGCGTTCAATATATTATCTTCTGATTTTTTAGGAGCAAAAAGCCTAATAGCATGCTCTATCCCCTTTTCTTCTAGAGATATAAAGAAAGCTAAGGCAAAAATAGTGATGGTGGCCATAATCCCACCAAACAAAGAAACTAATCCTCCAAAAATATCATCAGATGAGTTCTTTATCCAATTATTAATTTCAGAAATAAATCTCTCATAACTCTCGAAGGCATCAATACCCATGTTCTGGAATATGGGCGCAGCCCTTTGGAAAAAATGAGGAAAATCATTTAAAAATCCACTAATTTCATGAGCAAAGGGAGGAATTATCCCATAAAGCAACAAGCTAATGGAAACCAAAATCATCAGATAGACGAACATTGTTCCTATGGTGCGAGGGATTCTTCTCTGTTGCAAAAAATCAATTATTGGATCAACTAAAACAGCAATAATGATTCCAAATACTAGCCAAACTAATATTTCCTTTATTAAAAACAAGGCATAAAACAACAAAATACCCAGTCCTGTTTTTAATATTGTTCCCCAAGATATATGAAGAAAATTTTTGCTTTCCATATGCTAAAGAGAGCTCTTTAAAAGCCCACTTTCATTATACAACAAAAGTGGGCTCAAGCATTGGGGATATCTAACTCTTAAATCTTCAATAATTTAGCAAATCTTTCCTTGTCTTCATAAGGTCCTAGAATGGAAAGATTCATCTTTTCAGGCTTAAATAAGTCTTGGGCAACTTCCTGGACTTGTTTAGGAGTAACCTTTTTGATTTCTCTGAAGAATTCCTCTGGGCTTTCTGTCTTATCTTCTAATAATTCCTGCATGCCATAAAAAGAAGCTTGGGCATCAGAGGCTTCAAAAGATAGGGTCATTTTTCCTGTAATATTGTCCTTAGCTTTCTGTAATTCATCTTCAGAAATTCCATTCTCAGCAATGTTCTTGTATTCATGAATAATCATTTCAATCGCTTTATCAATTCTTTTGTTATCTAATCCAGCGCTAGTAACAATATATCCTGTTTCAGGATCAGCATTAAGTCCAGTGCGGATATAGTAGGCCAAGCCCATGTCTTCTCTAATCTTTAAAAACATTCTAGAACTCATCATTCCTCCTAAGGCAGTTGATAATAATTCAGCTGCATATTTTCTAGGATCATTGAGGTTATAGGCTCTAAAGCCCAAACACAAATGAGTCTGATCTGTTTTGCGATAATGCAAATTCAAAGCTGGCTCTGTTTGTTCTTCAACAACTGGATCTTTCTTTCTAGGTTTGGTCTTTCTAACATCTTTGAAATAGCGATTAACTTTTTCCAAAGCATCTTCTTCTTCGAAGTTTCCAGCTAAACAGACAATAGTATTACTGGCTACATACTGTCTCTTCATGTATTCCATCATCATATCATGATTAATTCCAGCCACTGTTTCTTTAGTTCCAGCAATATCCCAGCCAGCTGGTTGATCTCCGTAAAGCAATTCTGTCCATAAGTGTTGGACATAGCTCATGGGATTATCATAGTACATATTAATCTCTTCCATGATCACTCCCCTTTCCCTCTCTAATTCCTCTTGCTCTAATTTGGAATTAAGATACATATCTGAGATTATATCAATAGCTAATTCAAAGTGTGATTTTTCAACCTTAGCCCAATAGCCAGTATAGTCTTCCCCAGTAAAGGCATTGTATACTCCTCCTACTCTGTCAAAAGGTTCTGAAATATCAATTTTGGTTGGGCGTTTAGTAGTGCCCTTAAAAAACATATGCTCTAGAAAATGGGAAATTCCGCTAATTTCCTTAGTTTCATATTTTGATCCTGTTCCCACTAATACCAAAACAGTCACAGCCTTGGTGTGCTTATCTGGCACTAAGAGAACTCTCATTCCATTTTCTAAAACAATTTTTTTGAACATCTTATTTATTTATTTCTTTATTTAAATAATTGATTAATTCAGAAATAGCCACTCTCTCCTGTTGCATTGTTTCTAAGCTTCTAACAGTTACTTGATTGTCAGTTAAAGTATCAAAATCAATAGTAATACAATATGGAGTTCCTATTTCATCCTGTCTTCTATATCTTCTTCCAATTGATCCAGTTTCATCGTATTGGCATTTAAATTCAGACCTAAGAAGATTATAAATCTCATCAGCCTTTCCTGTTATCTCCTCCTTATTCTTCACCAAAGGCAGAATAGCTACCTTAACTGGGGCTATTTTCTTGTAAATATTAAGCAGGGTTTCCACTTCTTTGGCTGACTGGGTGGTAGTGGTTCTTCCTCCCTCTACTTCACTAAAAGCTTCACAAAGCAAGGCCAGCATCAATCTCTCTACGCCAACAGAGGTCTCAATGACGTGAGGATAATACTTATCTTTGGTCTCCTCGTCAAGTACCTTCAAATCCTGGCCAGAAAACTTGGAATGATTGGACAAGTCCCAATCTCCCCTATTATGTATCCCTTCAATCTCTTTCCAACCAAATGGAAAGTTGTATTCAACATCAATTTGGCGCTGAGCATAGTGGGATCTGTCTTCTTTTTCTACCTCAATTAAGCGAAGATTCTCTCTTTTTAATCCCATTTTAACTAACCAATCTATTCTTTTTTCTTTAAAGAATTCAAACCAATCATTAGGAGTCTTAGAATCATTGGGATTACAAAACCATTCCATTTCCATTTGTTCAAACTCTCTCATGCGGAAAATGAAATTCCCAGGATTGATTTCATTTCTAAAAGACTTTCCAATCTGAGCAATTCCAAAAGGAATCTTAACACGAGAAGAATCCATTACATTTTTGAAATTAACAAAAATTCCCTGACAAGTTTCTGCTCTCATGTAGGCTACAGAAGCGCTATCTTGAGCTGGACCAATAAAGGTCTGCATCATTAAGTTAAATTTTCTAGGAGGCAATAATTCCTTTCCGCATTCTGGGCATTTTTCTCCATCTACTTCTCCCTGTTTGAATCTCTTTTTACAGCCTTTGCATTCCACCAATTCATCAGCAAATCCAGCTGATAAATGACCTGAAGCTTCCCAAATCTTAGGAGACATTAATATTCCAGAATCTAGGGCAACAATATCATTATTGAGCTGAGTCATTTCTTTGAGCCACTCTTGCTTGATATTGTTCTTAAGCTCTGCTCCTAAAGGGCCATAGTCATAAACACTACCAAATCCTCCATAAATCTCTGATGATGGATAAACAAAGCCTCTTCTTTTTAATAATGATATTAATTTTTCTATAGTATCCTGCATATTTTTTTATTATTTAACAATTCCTTGTTCTTCATTTATGGCCCTAGTATCTAATGGCTCAAATGATTTTTCTATTGTTTCCCCTGTCCACTGATCTTCTCCTGTGATTCTAGGAGATTCAGTTAAAATAGCTCCGGTTCCCTTTTGCTCTTCTTTGGGAACAATTGCTAATTGAAACCCTATTGTCTTTTTGGGTCCCTTTGAACTTATTCCAACCTGGGATGAAATATCTCCAATATTCCAAACTACTTCTCGGGATTTAGTATCAAAGGTAAAACGATCTGATTCTTCAGGAGGAAAAACCTGACCAGTTAAGCTGACATTATCTGGAAGCACAACTCTAACCTTAACATTCTTAAGATCATTGAAATAGTTCTTTATTTCCCAAATCAATGTCACCTTAGATTCTTTTCCAACCTGAGGAGGAATAGGACCCTCGCTTTCAAACATTTCGTCTAAAACCAAAGCTTGCTGGAATAAATCAAAATTAGAATTAACTTTCAATTTGAATTCTTGCTGAGCTTGGCCAATAGAAACCTTGTTAATTAGGTAAGGATTTTTAACAGCTGATTCATAGCCAGATTTAGTTCTGACTTTGAAGTTGAATTTCAAAGAATCATTAGAAGCAAAAAACTTTAATCCTGGATTATTCTCTGCTTCCCATCTAATTTCTCCTGTTTCTGAGTTAAACGAAGCATTGCTAGGTTGAATGCTGGTAAAATCAAATAATTCTCCGGAAAGCTTAACTACTAAGGCAGTATCTTTGTATTCTTGTCCTCCTACATTCCTGACTGTTAATTCATAATTCAATTCTTCATTCAAGGATGGATTGTATCTTGTCTGGCCATTAATTGTTTGATTAATTTCCACATAAGGCTCTTCAACAATTACTTGAAAATCAGCGCTCTTAAGCAATACAAACTCATTGTTAATATTCACTCCCATTTTAGCTTCAAAAGATTTAGTCTGGCCTGATTGTCCAGTCAAAGTTCCTATGGCCTTTATTCTCCCCCCTGTTCCCTTAGTCAATGACCTTATCTTAAATCTGATTAAATTCCCACTCTGATCAATGGCTGGTGGATCACTTTGAGTTAAAGTAAATCCTTCAGGAGCAATTAATTCAATTATCACATCAGAAAATGGATAATCAATTTTAGAAAAATAGTTCAAATACAATTGGACATCTTTTCCAGCCTCAGCCTTGGATTGAGCGTCAAAATTCAAGCTCATATTACTAGACTTAATCATGACTGAAAATTTAGTCTTAGCTGTCCAACGGGCATTCAAACCCTTAGGCTGGTAAGAGAACAAAACATTAATATCTTTGAATTGACCTTCACTTCCTAGAATTCTAGCCTTAATACTGAATGATTTTTCTTGGCCAGGCTCTAATACTCCAATTTCTTCTGCGTCCTTGATAATCCTGTTATTATCACTGCCAACCAAAATTGACTGTCCTGGGAATTC
>JAKLGF010000026.1 GCA_022710815.1 Patescibacteria group bacterium | reverse complement strand
GCTGGGTTAGGGCAGACTCAGATTCTTTGCGGGTTGTTTTAGTAGCCCCGTCATTGTATTCCACTGTTACTATTGGGCCTTCAACAACCATTTTCTTTACTTTCTGGTCATTGATATCTCTGGCCAAAGTGGAAAGAGATATTGTTTTATCCTTTTGGACGCCAACGCCCATAAGGGCAAAAAGGCTGGCAATGGTTAAAAGGATTAAAAACCCTGATAAGATAGTTTTTAAGATGCTCTTGATTTGAGGATCCATATTTAATTAGTTTTTTATTGTTCTAAATTATCCTCGGAAACGTCTGCAGTTTTAACTGATCTAGGCTTTTTCTTAAGAATCTTGATAGAAAGGAAAATTCTTCCATCATCATTAATCTTAATAATCTGAGCAGTAACAACGTCATTAGGCTTAAGAACCTCTGTTGGGTCTTTGATAATCTTCCAATCAATTTCAGAAACATGGATTAAGCCTTCTAAATCTGGCTGGGGAACAGGGAACTTAACAAAAGCTCCGAAATTGGTAACTTCTGATATTTCTCCCTGAACAATATCGCCGACTTTATATCTCTTGAGAATTTCAGATATTTCTTGAGTTGTAGCTTTTTCAGAAATGATAAGCTTGTTTTCTTTCTTAGAAACATCAATAATCTTGACTTCTATTTCCTGTCCGACAAATTCTTGGAGCTTCTTTAAGATCTTGCTTCCGTCTCTGTCATCAACCTTAGGATAGTTCTTTGAAGATAATTGAGAAACTGGTAAGAAGGCTGGAATGCCAAAAACTGTAGCCAAAAGGCCTCCTTTGTTGGCGCTGACAACCTTAACTTTGGTTGTTTCTTTCTTATCTCTAATTTCTTCTAATTTATCCCAACCAAAATCGCCCTGGGCGTCCTTGAGGGATAATTCTACGTATCCTTTTTCGTTTTCGAGCTCAAGAACCTTACATTTGATCCTTGTGCCTGGCTGGATATTCTTTAAGACATTCTTAGCCTGCAGGAACTCCCTGCCATATATGATTCCTGGGCGGGTGGGTCCGAGGTCAACATAGACTGCTGAACGGCCGGTCCCGATAACGATCCCTTCAATAGTGCTGCCCATTTTGGGGAGCTTGATCAGGTCGTTAAGGTTATTTTGTGTTGCTGTTTGCTGTTTCATACTGCTATTAACATAAAACATTTCTTTGGAAATTGCAAGTTTTCATTGAAAAACCAGCTAGGCTGTGCTATTCTTAAGTCAGACAGTTAAATTCTCATAAACAACAAAAATTATGCATATTTATTGGAAGGGCCAATCCTGTTTTTATATTGTCGCCTCCCAGAAAAAGGGAGACCCTATTAATATTGTCATTGATGGCATAGATAAAGACTCTGGAACCAAACTTTCTCGCCAGAAAGCTGATCTTTGTATCTATACCCAGAGTGATATAGATTTGAAAAAGGCAGAAGAGGAAGTTTTTTCTATCAATGGTCCTGGAGAGTACGAAACTAGAGAAATATATATTAAAGGAATACCTTCAGAAGATACTCGCAAAGATAAAAATGTGATCTATACCATTGAAGCTGAAGATGAGGAAATTAGAATTTGTCACATGGGAATGTTTAATCAAAAAGAATTAACTTCTAGGCAGATTGAGGAAATAGGGGATGTAGATATTTTGATGATTCCTGTTGGAGGAAGTTCTGTTATTGATGGTTCAACTGCTGCTTCAATAGTTAATCAGATTGAACCCAAGATTGTTATCCCAATGTATTATTCTGTTGATGGAGACAAGAAATTAGACACTAATGCTAAATTCTTGAAAGCCATTGCTGAATCTCCAGAACCTCAAGACAAACTTTTGATTAAACGCAAAGAAATTGATTCTATAGGGGACAATACTAAAGTTGTTGTTTTAAAGCCTTGATATGAAGAATATCCAAGAATTACCTGAAGAAAAAAGAAAAATGATCTTCTGGGTCATTATGTCTGTTATTGCTCTGGTGATTTTAACAGCTTGGGTCATTTTTGATGCCAATCCCCGAGTGCAAAGAATAATTAATACTGATTTGGGAAGCGAATTTAATTTAGAAAAGACCCAACAAATGGAAACAATTGATCAGGCAGTAGAAAGAAGAAAAGAAAAGATTCAGGATTCACTTAAAGAAATGGTTGCTCAACAAACAAGCACACCCTCTAGTACTTTCACTACCCAGGATGAATTAGAGGTAATTAAAATACTTCAGGAAATGGCCGGAGTAACAAGTACTCCTACCACTACCCAGAATAATTCCACCAATACCACATCAACTTCAATATTTAAATAACTATGGCTAAAGATAATGAAAAAAAATCTTCAAAGAAAGTAAAGCAGGAAGGTATTCCTACGCTTACCCCAGTTGTTAAACCACGCGAGATTACTGAGGAAATGCGCGATAGCTACATTGATTATGCAATGTCTGTTATTGTTGCCCGTGCTTTGCCTGACGTAAGGGATGGATTAAAGCCTGTGCAGAGGAGGATTTTATATTCAATGAATGAGATAGGTTTGACTTATGGTTCGAAATTCAGAAAATCAGCTGCAGTTATTGGAGATGTGCTTGCCAAATATCATCCTCATGGAGATGTTTCTGTTTATGACACAATGGTTCGTATGGCTCAGGAGTTTTCTTTAAGATATCCTTTGGTTGATGGACAAGGTAACTTTGGATCAATTGATGGAGATCCTCCTGCTGCTTACAGATATACCGAAGCCAGATTAGAAAAGATTGCCGAAGAATCTTTAAAAGAAATTGATAGAGATACTGTTAATTTTGTTGAAAACTATGATGGAACCAGAAAAGAACCAACTGTTCTTCCTTCGCTCTTGCCCAATCTTTTGTTAAACGGTGCTTTAGGTATTGCTGTTGGTATGGCTACTAGCATTCCTCCCCATAATTTGGGAGAGCTATGTGATGCAGCTGTTCATTTGATTGAAAATCCTGAAGCAGACACAGAAGATCTTTTTGCTTTTGTTAAAGGACCTGATTTTCCAACTGGAGGAACAATTTTTAACAAAAAAGATATTATTGCTGCCTATTCCCAAGGAAAGGGACCGATTGTTTGTAGAGGAAAAGCTGAAATTACTGAAGACAGCAAAGGCAAACAAATGATTGTGATTACAGAAATTCCTTATCAAGTTAACAAATCATCATTGGTTGAGAATTTTGCCAGACTAGTTGAAGAAAAGAAAATCATTGGAGTTAAGGATATCCGTGATGAGTCTGGAAAGGAGGGGATTAGAATAGTTGTCTATTTAGGAAAAGAAGTTCCACCTCAGAAAATATTGAATCAGCTTTACAAACATTCTGATCTGCAGAAAACATTCCATTTAAACATGTTAGCTTTAGTTGATGGAATTCAACCTAAGATTTTGTCATTGTCTGAAGCTCTTAATTACTATTTAGCTCATAGGAAAGAAGTAGTTACTAGAAGAACTAAATATGATTTGGCTAAAGCTAAAGAGAGAGAACATATCTTGGAAGGCTTGGCTAAATGTTTAGCAGATATTGATGAAGTTATTGCTATTATCCGCAAATCAGATGATCGAGAAGATGCTAAGCAGAACTTAATGAAGAGATTTCGCTTGAGTGAAATTCAAGCTAATGCCATTTTGGAAACCAAGCTGGCAGCCTTGGCTAAACTGGAAAGAAAGAAAATTGATGATGAATTAAAAGAAATAAGAGCCAAGATTAAAGAACTAACTGAGATTTTAAACAGCCCTAAGAGAATTGCCGGAGTTATTCAAAAAGAAATTCTTTCTTTAAAAGAAACCTATGCTGATGAGCGCAGGACTAAAGTTATTGCTGGAAAGATTGACGAAATCTCTGATGAGGATTTAATTCCTGAACAGGAAGTTGTTGTAGCTGTTACCAGCTCAGGCTATGTAAAGAGAATTAATCCAGAAATGTACAGGCTCCAAAAGAGGGGAGGCAAGGGAAGCTTGGGAATGAAGACAGGAGATGAAGATGTGATTGAACAATTCATTTCTGCCAATACTCACGATTCACTTTTATTCTTCACAGATTCAGGAAAAGTTTTCCGCATTCCTGCCTATGAAGTACCAGAAGGATCTAAAGGATCAAAAGGAAGAGCTTTAGTCAATTTCTTAGAAATTACTTCTGAAGAAAAAGTTCTTTCTGTTCTTCCTATTAAAAAAGAAGATCTCAAAGATGAGTCTAAGTTCTTAATAATGGTTACCAAAGATGGAACCACTAAGAAGACTCAGCTTTCTGAATTCCATAATATTAGGAGATCAGGATTGATTGCCATTAATCTTAAGAAAGGAGATTTGCTTTGCAGTGTTAAGAAAGGAGGAAAAGATGACGATATCATTTTGATTACTAGAAAAGGACAATCAATTAGATTCAAAGAAAAAGAAATTAGGCCATTATCTAGGCAAGCAGCTGGAGTTAGAGGAATGAAGCTTAAGAAAGATGATCTCATAATCGGAATGGCTGTTGTGGCTAGTGCCAAGAATGCCAAAGAAGTAGGAGTAGCACAGAACTTCTTGTTAATCATTGCTGAAAATGGATTTGGTAAGATGACTAATCTTAAAGAATACAGATTGCAGAAACATGGAGGATCAGGAATTAAAGCCATGAAGATTACTCCTAAAACTGGAGATATGGTGGCTTGTGAGGTTTTGTCCGGGGAAGAGGAGGACCTAATTGTTATTTCCCAAAAAGGACAAGTAATCAAGACTGCAATTTCTTCAGTGCCTAAATCTAGCCGTGCCACTCAAGGAGTGAGATTGATGAAATTAGAAGATGCTTCTAAAGTGGCTAAAATGACTTGTTTGTAATCCACAATTGCTTTTTGAAGCATTTGATTTAAAATTAAAGTATGAAGAAGCTGTCAAAAATATATTTACTGCTTTTGTCTGGATTGTCTTTGAGTCCAATGGCTTTTGCCCAATTCCAAGTTACATTAGTCAATCCCTTAAAAGCCAAGACATTCTTGGAATTCATTGGGTATGTTATTAATTTCTTGTTTGTCGCTTCTTTTGTTATTGCTCCCTTAATGATTGTCATAGCCGGATTTTTAATGGTAACATCAGGATCATCCCAGAAACCTCAGGAAAATATTGAAAGAGCTAAGGCTATTGTCTGGTATACCATGTGGGGGGTCATTGTTATTTTATTAGCTAAAGGATTTATCACTTTTATGTTGAATAAGTTCGGCATACAAGTGCAATGGTAAAAAAAACATAAAGAAAGGTCGGAAAATAAAAATATTCAAGATTAAAAGACATGGATTTCAAAAAATTAATTCCCGCAATAGCAATGTTAGCTTTGGCTTCAACAGCTTTTGCTCAGGTTATTGTTCCGGCTTCAACACCAAAGATTACCTTTGTTGAAGGAATTTCCAGAACCGTCAGATTCATTTTCATTATCATTTTGGTCATGGCTGTCATCTTCATTCTTTATGCAGGCTGGTTATTTGTAACAGCCCAAGGAGATGTGGCTAAGATTGAAAAGGCCAAGGGTATTATTTTCTGGGCAATCATCGGCATTGTTGTCGCTTCGCTTGCTTGGGGAATTATACTGTTTGTGTTCAGAGGAGTGGGTCAAGGAATGTTCCCAACACAACAGCCATAATTTAGTTTTTAGAAAAGCAGCTCCAAGAAATTGGGGTTGCTTTTTTGGTTATTAACCAATAAAATCAAAACATAGTATTTTGCCGGGGTGCTGAAATTGGTATACAGGCATGGCTTAGGACCATGTGTCGCAAGGCGTGGGAGTTCGAGCCTCCCCCCCGGCACTATGAATTTTTCGTTTCTCAAAAAGATTCGCAAGGAAGAATGGTTTCTTTTGGCTATTACTTTCTTTTATTTATTGATCTTCTTTGCCATTAATAAATGGCAGAGAATAGATTTCTTTTCTTTTATTAGCTACGAGGCCAAGTCTTTTAGATCTAGCCTGGAGTGGTATTCTGGTCTTTTGGTAGTTTTGATTTTCTATGTCTTCTTTTTGGTTTTCAAAAAACCAGTTCAATTAGTTTTTCAAGATACTCGATTCCAAAAAACAGTAGATAGAATAACTCAGGTTCCTAAAATTGATTTCAGAGATTTTTTAAGAACCTTCTTTTTTGTTTTGCTAGCATTTTCTACTTTTACTATTGCCCTAGGAGCTTTAACCTTATCAGTCCAGAATCGATTAATGAATGAAGAGTTCTTTATCTGGGAACAGAACTTTTTTGGAGTTCAGCCTTTTATTTGGTTTCATACTCTTGGTAATCCCTTATATCATTTAATGTATTCATTATCAGAAGTTATTATCCAGTGCTTCATGTCTTTTTCCATGATGGTAGGAGTAACCCTATTAATCCTATATATCTGGGGAAAGAAGAAAGACTTTTTTGCCTATGTTGCAGCTGGATTCATTGGTTGTACAATGGGATTCTTTTTTTGGTATACCTATCCCATTAATAGTCCTAATAATTTCTACATTGATCACAATAAAATGCCTGCAGAATACAATCCTCCTCAGAATGTATTGGATTTGCAAACTAAAATTAGAGATGATCAAAGAGCCCTTCATCCCATTTCTACTTTTCCCAGCATGCATACAATGTGGGCCTTAATG
>JAKLGF010000025.1 GCA_022710815.1 Patescibacteria group bacterium | reverse complement strand
AGTCCTGGCTGGGATCAGAAAAAACATTTTTGAGAATGCTTTTCTTCCACTGGGATTGGTTGTAATTTGTTCCAGGCGGAGTTACTAACTGCATTGGATAAATGACATCCAAAATCGTAGTTCCGATTTTTTGTTTGGCTTCTTCCAAAACAGCAGTTTTAGCCAGAACAGATTCAATTGACTCTTTGCAATTATCATATTGCTTCAAGAAGCCATCTGACATTGCTTGTATTTGCCCGCGCATTCCATTCAGAGTTTTGTAAACTTCATGAACTTGGGCAAATGATTCCAGTTCCAACAATGCATCATCCCGAGTTTTGGGGACAATTCTTTCTTTTTCCAACAATCCTTTTTTGAGATTTTCAAGGGGCAACATTCTTTCTCCTATCTGCCTTGCCTAGCAGCGGCTTTCAAAGCAGGGAAGGTTAGCCTTGTGGCACAGCAACCCTGCAATACTAACAAACCATATTTGGATTTGGTTTGTCGAGTAAGTATTTTTTACCATGATTGTCCTTTTTGGTCAACTTGACAGGAAGTAGAAAAGGTGCTTTAATAATATCAAGGAAATAGCAGCTCGCCGTAGTAAAAAAAGAGCTTGGATCATATACAAAAGAATACTGATAGCATAGAAAATACAGAACAACAGTATGAAAGGAAGAAAAGAATGGATAATCAATTTTTGAAGAACTGGGGAATGGTCCAGGAAAATCAAGCCAGAGCGGCTAAGATGCTGGAATACTTTCCTACCACATTGTCCAAGAGTGGACGTTTGATGCCTCGGATCAATCCGTTTTTCAGAGACGGACCCTATGAAGCCAGGGTTTTCTACGATGAAACCGAGCTTCTTATCAAGAGGCGGACCTATGAAAACTTCGCAGAAGATTGGGCCTATATCTTTGGAGCAGGTCTGATGAATTTCTGCGGTAAGGAAACCTCTTTGGTAATCGGACATGATATCCGAGAAGGTAGTGTTTATCTACATCCCTTTGCTTTGAAAGGAAGCATGGGATGTGGAATCCAAACCATTGATGCAGGACTTTGCACAGGTCCAGAATTGTCCTATCTCACTAACAAGTATGGTTGGGCATTTCTCAATGGCACAGCTTCCCATTATCGGAAAATAGGATTCTTGGGATTCAAGAATGGCTGGCCATGGGGAAAACCAATGTACAACAACATGAGAATGACTCAGATCATTGAGATGGCCAAAGAAGGACACTTCAATCGAACCCACAAACAAGGATGGCAACCTAAAGAATTGCCCCTCAAAACCATTGATGCGACAAAGGAATATGTTGATGCTTGTTGGAAAGGATTTGATCCTGAATCTTTGGGTGAATTCAAAATTGCAATTGAGGCCTTCAGTAGTGGAGGCACCAAGATGTACACCCAAATGTTTGAGGGAACTCAGATCACAACCCTTGATGTCAGAGATTTTGCGAAAAATCCCATTGTTGTCAACAATGACGGAGGAATGATTTCCAATCCTCATTGGGGATTCAGCAATTCATATTTCCTTCCATGCGATCCTGGACGTTACTGTCGACCTGATCCGCTCCATGTCAATGAAACCTGGACAGCTCGTGAAGCTGTAATACAGCACAAATGTAATTTGGCTGTAATAGCTGATCATGATGCTGACAGAATGGGAATTCTGGACGAAAACGGAGAATGGCTCAGTGCTAGTACAATCGATTGTTTGGTTTACGAACAATTGGCTTACGAGCAGGGCAATACTCTGGAAGGAATTTCTGTTTTCGGAGATGTCCGATTGAGTCGAGTTGTCAAAGAAATGGTAACAAAGCTTGATGGGAAAATGGTCATTGGTGAAGTCGGAAGACCATATGTCATTGACCTCTTCCAAACAGAAAAGCTTGATCTTGGTTCAGAAGGAAGCTTGCACCATAATTCCAAAAGGATGAATGGCAATGAAGATCCCCTTTACTTTCTTTTCATGATTTTAAAACTCATGAAAAGGACAGGGCTCAGGCTTTCCATACTAGCAGCCAAGTACAACAAGTACTTCAATTCCGGAGAATTCTACATTCTGATTCGTGATGACCAAGATCTGGCCAAGTACCGAGAATGGGAAAGACGCAAAAGAGTTCAAGAAGGCAAGTATCTAACTCATACAGAACTTACTCACGGAATCAATGTTGAAGATCAGAATTGTCGCTGGGGAATGAGAGAATCATACTCAGAAGCGTTCTGTAAAGGATATGTTGAGAGCTTTGTTTCCAGAAAACATGGAGTAAAGGTTCTTAATGATCTTCTGGACAGCTTGGCAGAATTCGATCTCTATCCTGCTAATCCGTTCATGAATGAAAACAATATCCAAAGACTGATGGCCAAGAACCCCACCAGTCCTCAAACCTCCATAGGCGAAGTAATGTTTATGGGGATATAGCACAAAACAAAAAAACCGTCTTCTAAAAGGAGGCGGTTTTAATATGTTTAAAGGTGGAAAATTGGCTTTGACTAAATGGCCTAAAAATTATATTATATATTATCTCCAAAATACATATTTAAAGCCGATTTCGGCTGGTTTGGATTTTGGAAAAACAATATGTTGGATATCAAATTTATTAGGGAAAACAAGGATTTGGTTGATGATGCCATTAAAAACAAAAACATCAGCCTTGATTTAGACGCTCTTTTGGCACTAGATGACAAGAGGCGTGAATTAATCAAAGAAACAGAAGAAATTAGGGCTCATCAGAAAAAGATGGGCGCTGATCAAAGAGATCAAGCCAAGGAACTCAAAGACAAGTACATGGCTTTGGATTATGAACTCAAAGGAATTGAATCTGAATTTGAGAGCATGATGCTTTTAGTTCCCAATATCTTCTCTCCTGATTCTCCTATTGGATCTGATTGCTCAGGCAATCAGGAAATATATAAATGGGGAAAAATTCCTGAATTTGATTTTGATCTCAAAGACCATATTCAATTAGGAAAAGACTTAGATATTATTGATACAGAAATTGGAACTAAGGTCGGAGGATTTAGAGGATATTATCTCAAAAACGAAGCTGTAATTCTGCAAATGGCTTTAGTTTGGCATTGTTTGGATAAATTAAGAGAAAAAGGATATCAATTAATGATTCCTCCTACAATTATTAAAGAACAGGCTTTAATTGGTTCTGGTCACTTTCCAACTGGAAAAGATAATATTTACCAAGTAGCTGCTCCTAGAGATTTATGCCAGAACGAGGAAGACAAAGAGATAAAATACTTGGGTGGAACATCAGAATCAGCTTTGTTAGCCTATTACTCCAATCAAGCCATTGATGAAAGCCAATTGCCAATTAAAATGGGAGGCTATTCTCATTGCTACAGATCTGAAATTGGAAGTTATGGAAAAGATACCAAAGGACTTTATCGCGTTCATGAATTCATGAAAGTAGAACAAGTTGTTTTGTGCAAAGATGATTTGCAGGAATCTTTGGCTGTTTTTGAAGAATTGAAAAACAATGCTTGTGAAATTCTAGAAGAATTAGGATTACCTTACCGAGTTTTAGCAATTTGCACTGGAGATATGGGAGCTGGGAAATACAAAATGTATGATATTGAAACCTGGATGCCTTCTCGCAATGAATATGGGGAAACTCATTCTGATTCTCATTTAACTGATTGGCAAGCTAGGAGATTGAATATTAAGTACAAGGATAAGGAGGGAAACAAGAAATTTGTTTACACTCTTAATAATACTATGATTGCCAGTCCTAGAATTTTGATTGCCCTTTTGGAAAACTTCCAACAGCCTGATGGCTCAGTAAAAATTCCCAAGGTTTTGCAAAAATATACTGGCTTTGAAAGTATAAAGCCGAAATAAGATGGAGATCCAAGATTTACAAGCTAATGTCAAAGGATTGAAAATCAATTACAAAATCGCTGGAATTGGCCAGCCGATTCTAATTCTTCATGGTTGGAGACATAGTTGTCAGCATTGGGAACAGGTAGCTCACTTTCTTTCTTCTAAATTTCAGGTAATTCTTTTGGATTTGCCTGGCTTTGGCAAATCACAAGATCCTGATTTTGGTTGGACAATCAGTGATTACAGGGATTTTGTTATTGAGACAATAAAGGAATTGGATATTAAAGGATGTATTCTTTTAGGACATTCTTTTGGAGGAAGAATTGCTATTAAAGTGGCTGCCCTAAATGATGGAATGATAAGCAAGTTAATATTATGCGATAGCGCTGGAGTAAATTTGGAAATTAGCGCTAAAAAAAGAATAGTAATTGCAGTTTCTAAATTCTTTTCTGCTATTTTTAACAACAAGCTGACCAGAGGATTTTACAAATTTGTTCAGGGAATAATTTACAAGATTTTAAGGTCTGATGATTACAATTTGGTTAATTCAACAATGAAAGAAGTCTTTGCTAATGCTACTAAAGAAGACTTGTTTCCAATAGTTTCAGACATTAAAATTCCCACTTTAATAATCTGGGGCGAATTAGATAGAGCTACTCCTTTAAAAAATGCCTTGGCTATTAATCAGAAAATTAATGGTTCAAAATTGGAAATTATTAAAGGAATAGGGCATAGTCCTCAATTAAAAGTTCCCCAGCAAGTTGCTGATTTAATAATTAATTTTTTCTATGGATCTAATAATACTTAGTTTAATTATTGCCTTATTACCCTGGTTTCTTCTCCAGATCAAAGCTATTTTCTTTTGGGTCTATGTTTGGCAACTTAAGGATTATCATATTGGCAGATTTGTGGCTCACTTTTCCACTCAAAAAGGAAAAGAGATATTACTTAACAAAGTTAGATTTTTTAAATTCTTAATTCTTTTAATATATATCATTGCTTACAACAATGATGATTTAGCTAGCTTTTGGATTTTCTTTATCTCATTGGGAGTTTTAGGAATCTATGGTTTAGAATTTTTGTATACTCTCTATCAAATAGCTAAGAAAAAAATCATTAAGCCAGTTTTTAATCTCAAAACCATTGTTTTGATTTTTGCAGCCACTGTTTTGTTAATAGCATATTTAGGCCTTTCTGTTTTTTTCCTCAATCAATATTACAATGGAGTTTTGAATATTCTTTTCTATGCTATTCCAGCCTTCTTGTTATTCTTTGATGTCTTTTCAGGAGTCTTTTTCTCTTTAATAGTCTTGATGTTCCAGCCTTTAACTGTCTTGTATCGCAATTACTACATTTCTAAAGCTAAAAAGAAAATGGCTAAGTTTCCAGAAATGACAGTTATTGGCATTACTGGATCCTATGGAAAAAGTTCAACCAAGGAATTCTTGTCTGAAATTCTTTCAGCTAAATTCAAAGTATTCAAGACTCAGAAGAATCAGAATTCAGAAATGGGAATCTCCACTCATATTATTTCCAACCTAGAAGCTGGATATGATATTTTCATTTGTGAAATGGGAGCTTATCACAAAGGAGGGATAAAAATGTTAACTGATATTGTTAATCCTAAGATTGGAATTCTAACTGGAATTAATCAGCAACATTTAGCTACCTTTGGAAGCCAGGAAACTATTACTAATACCAAATTTGAATTGATTCAAAGCTTGCCTGAAAATGGAATTGCCATTTTGAATTGTAATAACCAGATAATTAAAAATGAGATTAATTCCAAAGAAAGACTGGAGAAGATTTCTGCCAGAACTTTAGTTAAGTGCTCGACTAAAGAAAAAGCAGACATTTGGATAGAGAAATTAAATATTCAGAATGGAAAGATTAATTTTACTGTTAAAACCACAGACAATGAATCTGAGAATTTTGTTTTGGAATTAATTGGAGGCCAGAATATTGTAGAAAATATTCTTTTAGCTATTGCTTGCGCTAAGAAATTAGGAATGAGCTTGGCAGAAATTTCTAAAGCTTGTCAGAATATTAAGCCAGAACAATCTCCCACTAAAATTTTAAGAGGAATAAATGACATTGCTGTTATTGATTCCACTTATTCCTCCAACCCAGATGGAGTTTTAGCTGCCTTAGACTATTTAACCCTTTATGAAGGCAAAAGAGTAATTGTTATGCCTTGTATTATTGAATTAGGAAATCAAGCCAGAACTCTTCACCAGGAAATAGGGAAGAAGATTGGACAGGTTTGTGATATGGCTATTATCACTACCAAAGACTATTTCAATGAGATCAGAGATGGCGCTATTGAAGAAGGAATGGCTAAAGACAAAATACTTTTCTTAGAAGACGGGGCTCAGATTTTTCAGAAAATTAAAGACAATTGTGGAGCTGATGATGTTGTTTTGCTAGAAAGCCGAGTCCCTCAAATATTAATTAAAATGCTCCTTTTAGTTAAAGATTAATGGCTAAAATCATTTCTATAATCCTATCTCCTAATGCTCAAAATGACGATGTTTTTTTAGCCTTTAAAATGCTCTTTAAGCCCAGTTTGTGGCAGGATGGGACAGATGGTCAAACCAGCCCTAAACAGGCTCTAGAGGCCATTTTTTGCTCAAATTTAGGGGTAAAACAGGCCTATTCTTTTAATGCTGGCAGATCAGCTCTTTTAGCCATTTTAGAGGCTTTAAAAGCCCCGGCTGAAAGCGAGGTTTTGGTCCAAGCTTTTACTTGTAATGCAGTTTTAAATCCCATTCTTAAAGCCAAACTT
>JAKLGF010000024.1 GCA_022710815.1 Patescibacteria group bacterium | reverse complement strand
ATGTTGTTGCTACAAGAGGATTTGCTTTTCCATTGGCTAGTTCTTCAGCTTGTACATCTCAGAATAATAATTTTTGTTATTATAACATCTCTTGTGCTACTAGTTCGGCTTGTAGCTCAGGAATTACTCAGCAATACACTTGTTCATTTAATATCAAATATCATGCTGACCCAACGGATGCAGGAACAATTAGAATTAATGACAAATGGGTTGCATCAGCCAAAGCAACCGATGAAATTGATTATGGAAACAATCCAACCTCAACTGGAGTCGAATTATTGAGTTACGTTGCTCTTGATGCAACCCCAGCTATTAATTATGGAACATTAAATATTGGGGAAATTGCTAATGGCACTGCTTTGCCTACAACAACAATTGTTACATCAACAGGAAATACAGGAATCGATGTTCAATTATCAGGAACAGCCATGAGCGGATCAGGAACATCTACTATTGCTGTTGGTCAACAAAAATATGCCACATCAGCTATTGCTTATTCTTCAGCTATTGCTTTGAGTGGAACACCAACATCACTTTTGATAGGAGTTAAGAAAACAACAACCACTGCCAGTTGTGCTAGTAAAACAATGTATTGGGGATTACAAGTTCCAACAGGAACAGGAGCTGGAACATATACCGGATCTAATACTTTTACAGCAGTTAAATCGGCCACTAGTACTTGGTAAATATTATCAATTAGGATGGAAATTAGTTTTACACAGTTACAAAGGATACAAAAATGTTTTATAATAGAAAGTACAAAACAAATTTATATATGAGCACTGTCAACAGAGCCCTTTTTGCAGTCTTAATAATCGGTTTTGTTTTTCTAGGATTATTTCTAAGCTCAAGAATTAATAATAGATTTGAGCTTAATCCGGTTGCAGCAGATAATGCCACTACCAGTGTCGTAGTTGCTGGGTCTGCCCCAGCCTTTACTGACGGACCTAGAGAAAACCCAACTTCTTCTACATCTACTCCTACTGATGTTGGTCTTTCTGTTACCTTTAATGCTACTGCTACTGACTCTAATGGAGATCAATATTATTTAATTGTTTGTTCTTCAGCTACAGCTACTCCTAATAACAATGCTGCTCCGACTTGCGCAGTTGGATCTACTACTTGGTGCGTGTCTTCAGTGACAGCTAGCGGAGCCAAATCTACTTGTTCTACTACTACAGTTGATTCTTGGGCTGAGACTAATGCTTGGTGGGGATTTGCTTGTGATTATTCTGCTGCTAGCCAATGTTCTACTGGTTCTCCAGGAACAGGTGATCCTGGTTCTCCTTTCATGGTTAATCACAGACCTAACTTTATTTCTGTTTCCAATAATGGTCCTAAAGATCCAGGAGCAACAATTACTATTACTGCTAATGCTAGCGATACTGACACAGCTTCTCCAGACACTGTTTCGCTTTATGTCTGCAAATCCAATGATTGGACAACGAGTAGTAATTGTGGAGCTGGAGGAACTTGGTGTAGTATAACTGGATCATCAACTAATCCTGCCTGCTCATTTGCTATTCCTGATCCTCAAGCCCATGGCAATGTTACATATTATCCATACGTAAAAGATAATCATAACTTTGCTGCTACTGGAGCTGGACAAGGTGTAGCTGCAACATTTGCTGTTAATGATGTTGCTCCAACAGTTTCTAATGTAACCATTCATGGTGGGGAAGATATTGATGTTTCATTGGGAGGAGAAGGTCCAACAGGAAATGTTTCTGTTACTAGTTCGGCTGATGTTACAGATCATAATGGTTGTGCAGATATTGCTTCAGCAACCTCAAGCTTCTTTACTACTGAAATTGACGCTGCAGGATGTACTGCCCAAAATGCTAACCAATGTTATTACAATGTTGCTTGTTCACCTGGATCTTGCCAATCAAGCATAACTTACACTTACGTTTGTACTTCTACTTTCTATTATCATGCTAATCCAACTGATGTTGGTTCCTATTGGGAAAGTTCAACTTGGAAAGCAAAAGTATTCGCTTCAGATGGATCAACAATGGCTTCCAGTACTGTTTCAACAGGAAGAGATTTAACTAGCTATACAGCTCTCAATGTTAGTTCAACTATTAATTACGGAAGTCTTGGTATTAGTGAAATTGCTGATGGAACTGCTTTGCCTAAAACTGCCAGTGTTTATTCTAGCGGAAATACCGGAGTTGATTTGAGTCTTTCTGGAGGAAATATGACTGGTACTGCTAGTACTACAGCTACCATTGCTGTTGGTCAACAGAAATATGCTACTTCAGGAGTTGCTTATTCTGCTGCTACTGCTTTAAGTGGATCAGCCACACCATTTACTATCGGAGTTTTGAAAACAACAACTACAGCCTCATTATCAAGCAAGTTAAGTTATTGGGGCTTACAGATTCCATTAGGAACATTTGCTGATACATATACTGGTTACGTAAACTTCACTGCAGTTAAATCTGCTTCTAGTACGTGGTAATAACAATTAAAGTCCCCATGCCAATGCCTTGATCCGTTTTTTGAACTAATCAAGGCATTGGTGTGGGGATTGTAATATTAATGAAAAGTTTTAAGCACAAAATTTTATTTGTTTTCTTGTTGCCATTTTTGTTGTTGGTCAATGCTTTAAGTTGCAGTGCTTTTGGTATTTCTCCTCCATATATCTACAATGACAGTTTGGTAACTGGGATCCGCTACGAACAACAAATCTCTTTATCCCGCCAAGATGATTCTTTGGATGATAGAGTTGAATTACAATTAAATGCTCCTGGCTATGAAAGCTGGATTAGTTTTGAACCAGGAATGAGTTTTCTTTTCCCCAAAGGACAGAAGCACATGTATTTGAAAGCTGTGGTCCAAGTTCCCAAAGATGCTAGTTATGGAGCTAGAACAGGAACAGTGGCAATTTCTATCAGTTCTGAAAAAGATAGAATCACAGGAGGATCAAATGTTGTTTTAGGAGCTCAGGTAGACATTAATCTTAATGTTACTGACAAAAAGATTTATGATTTCAAAGTATATTCTTTAGATGTTCCTGATTCTTATCAAGGAGAGCCAGTTTTTACTGCCATTGGTATCCAGAATTTAGGGAATATGGACTTTGGTCCAAGTAGAATAGTTTTTGAAGCTTTTAATGCCCTAGGAAACGAATCTATTGCTAGTTCTGAAGTAGCAGTCAATATTCCAACTGCTGGTCCTTTTGAAAGAAAAGAAATTAAAGTTAAAATTCCTTCTATTAAATTGCCTCAAGGAGGATATTGGGCCAATGTCCAAACTTTCAAAGGCCAAGAAAAAGTTGATGAAAGAAAATTATTCTTTAATGTTTTAGGTCCTAGACCAGAACCACTTAAGAGTTGGGATGATGAAAGTCCACAATCATTAGCTCAGGCTAGGGAATACATGATGTACAAGATTGGATTCTTGGTATTACTTTCAATCTTGCTAGTCATTATCATTGTTGTTTTAGTTAACAAGATCAAAGACAGAAAGAAAATGATTGTTCCAGAAGAAATACAGCCTATTAAACCAGAGATTAAAAAGATTGTTAAAACAGAAGAGAGTGTAATAAAGAAACCAACAAAGCCTAGGGCTGTTAGAAAACCCAAACCAGTTAGTTTTCCTCAAGAGAATAATCCACCCGAATCTTAAAACTCCCGCAAGGGAGTTTTTTAATTGTGGACTCAGGCAGAATCGGACTGCCGTCCCGGCATTGCGAATGCCGTGTACTACCACTGTACTATGAGCCCTTGTTTCTTATTGTATCCAAGATTATTAAAAAAGAAATAGATTTAAAAAATTGGCGCCAATTTTGTAATTGGCGCCTTTTGTGTTAGCGTTCGTCTTTTTTTGTTTTCACCTGGGTCTTTCCGAAAGGATAGAGCAGGTAAGGGAAGCGAGTGTTGGCAGTCAGATTGTTTTGGTCAATAATGCTGTCACTTTTGATGGCAGCAACAACAGACCCGGTTATTGGATCAGCCAGAGCATAGGCATCTTTTTTGCCAAAAAGCAAAGTGATTGGTTTCCCATCAAGGTCGAGAAGGTGCACGATTTTATTGCTTTGGCATTGGATTACCTTGGCTAGTCCGACCGGTTTGGTACAGTCAATCTTTCCATGATTGTTTTCCAAAGACTTTATCGCCTGGCATTTGATCTGGGGTGTCAAACCAGAATTTTCTGACCAAATAGAGAAATCCAACTTCTTGCCAGATGAGTCAGCCAAACAAACCATAGCTCCTTTTTCATCGATCCCGTTTTGATAGACCTCATGAACAGTATCTCCTCCGTATAATTGGTAGCTTCGGAGATAATCGCTTCCAGCAACAGTTGAAGTTATCAGTTTGTTTTCTTCATCGCGCCGACCAAGCCTACCAAGAAATGTTCTCGCTGTTTCCGGCAGAATGCTGTGGCACATGCTATACTCCTTCCCGGCTTCCTTTCAACAATTTAAGACAAATAATAGTTTTCAAGGGGCCAAATATATTTTACCGCTGTAAAATACAAAGGTCAAGTAACAAAAAAGCGCCGCTCCCTTTTGTGGGATTGGCGCTTTTTGATTACAAGGTGCTTTTAGAGCAATGACTCTTTGCCTTTGTTCCTTGGCCTAGGCACTGGCTTGAGCCCTTTGTCTAGGGCGACGTTGTGATCAAAGGGGGCGACTGTGTAGGGGGTTCCGGTTTTGATACCTGTTCCCACTAGGACGATTCCGTCCCCGAGCTCTTGCACAACATCGTGAAGTGCGTCTTTGGGTCCAATAAACCCGACCAGGCTCTTGTTCTCATCTAAGAGAGCATAGACCTGGCGTTCCAAATGGATGTGGTGATTAGGGCTGGGAATGATGGAATCGGTGACGATCTTGTTGACTTGTCCATTAAGATTAACGGACTTGAAGTCAATTGTACCGGCTGGGTTGTCTGCACGCACTGCGCCCAGAACACCATGGAGCCTTTTTGCAGAGCTCATAACCTTATTCTCATCATTCAGCTGATTGTTAATGTTGTCCATTAGGACCTCCTTTGGTACTGGCCTGCCTCAATAGGGAACTACTTTTTTCAGGACTTATAGTACAATATGATTATAGCATACTGTTGTATTCTTGTCAAGGGGTGGCTGAATCCTGGGAAAATAGGGCTGGTTTTGGTATAATCAAACTGCAAAGTAATCTTGAGCCTATGTTTAATTTCTTCAAAAAGAAAGTAAGCGAATTATCCCAACAATATGTGGATAAAGAATTAGCTCCCTTAAGAGCTGACTTTGATATTCTAGATCGTAGAGATAAAAAAGTCAGAGTAGGCAATGCTGTAGTTGTTTTTAGTGAGCATGGGATATCTTTGGAATTAGACAATAAAGAACAACTATTTTTTCCTCTAAGAGAGATATTAAGCTTTAGAATTTTTGACGGCTCAATTAGATTTGATTTACTTAATCAGCAGGCAATAGACATCAGGCATCTTGGCAATTTGCGCCAAGATTTTTTGAATAAATTTGCCCACGAATGGAACGAAGTATTATTAGAAGAAATGTATGCCCGCCAAATTTTGCATAAAACTGATTTGGATGCCATTTTTTCTTTAGAACAGGGAGAGCACAGAAACAAAGGAAGATTCTTTGAACAAACTTTGTGCCAAGTCAGGCTTTATGAAAATTGTTTGGTAATTATGCCTCAAGCAGAAAGATTTTTAATCTTTCCCTACAATACAATGATTGGCATTAGTGAAAGTGAAGGCAAATTAGTGATAAACCTAGGACTGGGTGACAAACTTTCTATTGGCAGAGTTGATGATGACTTCAAAGAAAAGTTCTTAGATATTTTGAATAATGAAATAGTGAAGACTCAGAATGATTTGGCAAAAATGTTGCCTGGATTAGAAGACATTACAATAAGGAAGTTAGCCATATTAATGAAAGGAGGAAAAGCAGCTAAGAAAAGAGATGTTGATGCAGCTTCTTTGAAGATTTGGCCAATGTTAGAAGACAAGCTTAAAGAATTAGGAATAGGGGAGCAATATGAGCATCTTAAGAAAAGAGCTCAGGATGAAAGAATAGCCATTGGATTGAAAATGGGGACATATAGCAACCCAGACAAGCAATATGCTTGGTTTTTAGCCCCTATTTACTCTTTAACCCCTAAAGACCCAGGAAATACTATTGCTTTGCAAACAACTTCAGCCAAAGACAAAACAGAAACAACATATTTTTTCCGTATTATGGATAAGCATGAATATGTTGATCACTTCAAGCGCTTGGAGAAAATAGCCCATGAAACAGACGAATTGATTTACAAAATCAATAGATACATGCTAGCTGCTAATTTCCGCAAAGATCTTTTCTACATTTCTGATGAAGATTTAGACATGCCCCAATACACAAGATTCAAATTCATTATTAAAAGAATGCCTGAATTGCAAGAATTAAGATTCTTGTATGCAGGCAGAATCTTACATACTTCCAGAGAAGAATGGCAATTAGCAGTTTCTGACATATTGGAACAGAATGTGGCCATTATCAAAGAAGGGGAATGGGATAGTTCTACTGACAGAATGTGATTATTAAATGATAATATTATTATTTAACAAAAAACATTGTCATCTTTTTAATTGGGAAGTATAATAAGCAAGGAAAATAAAATAAAAAATATGAAAGGATTTAATACTAATATAGAAAAAGAAACCTTGGAGAATAATAATTTCC
>JAKLGF010000023.1 GCA_022710815.1 Patescibacteria group bacterium | reverse complement strand
TCTTGCCGAAGACGGCATAGTTAGAGTGGGAGCTGAAGTCAGACCTGGAGATATACTTGTCGGAAAGATTACACCGAAAGGAGAAACTCAATTGACACCAGAAGAGAGACTTTTGAGATCTTTGTTCGGAGAAAAAGCTAGAGATGTTAAAGACAGCTCGCTTTTGATGGAGCACGGAAAAGAGGGAAGAGTAGTTAATGTTAAAGTTTTTGAAAGAGACAAAGGATACAAACTTGAACCAGGAGTTATTAAAAGAATTAAGATTGAAGTTGCTAAGTTAAGAAGAATTACAGCCGGAGACAAATTAGCCGGACGCCATGGAAACAAAGGTGTTATTGCTAAAGTTTGTCCTGTTTCAGACATGCCCTATTTAGCTGATGGAACTCCAGTTGATATTGTTTTAAATCCATTAGGTATTATCTCCAGGTTAAACATTGGACAAGTTTTAGAAATCCACTTGGGAATGGCTGCTAAAAAGCTTGGCTATTCAGCTGTTACACCTTGCTTGGCCGGAGCTAAAGAAGAAGATGTTAGAGAAGAATTGAAACAAGCTGGATTGCCAGAAGATGGAAAGATGGAACTCTATGATGGAAAAACAGGAGAAAGATTCCCAGATAAGGTTACAGTAGGCTACATGTATGTGATGAAGCTTAACCACATGGTGGAAGACAAGTTGCACATGCGTTCTATTGGAACATACTCATTGATTACCCAACAGCCATTGGGAGGAAAATCCCAATTCGGAGGACAGAGATTCGGAGAAATGGAAGTCTGGGCTTTGGAAGGATATGGCGCTGCCTATACCTTGCAAGAAATGTTAACCATTAAGTCCGACGATGTTTTGGGAAGAGGAAATACATATAATGCAATTTTGAGAGGAGAAGAAATTAAAGCTCCTAATATCCCAGCCTCATTTAATTTGCTGGTCAGCGAATTAAAGTCATTGGCCATGGATGTTGAAGTGAAAGGAGTAATTAAAGAAGAAGAAAAGCCCCAAAGGTCAGATGATGATGAAGATGAAGAATAATACTTAATTAAGAAATTAAAAACTACTATGTTTGTAGCGGATATTAAATCAATCAAAATCAAACTGGCCTCTCCCAAGCAAATCATGTCTTGGGGAAATGGGGAAGTAAAAAAGCCAGAGACTATTAATTACAGGACTCAGCGCCCTGAAAAGGACGGCTTGTTCTGTGAAAAGATCTTTGGTCCTGTTAAGGACTATAAATGCTCTTGTGGAAAATACAGAGGAATAAGGTACAAGGGACAGGTCTGCGACAAGTGCGGAGTGGAAATTACATCATCTTCTATTCGAAGAGAAAGAATGGGCTACATTTCTTTAGCAGCCCCAGTTTCACATATCTGGTTTTTAAGAGCTGTTCCTTCTGTCATGGGAATGGTTTTAAACATTCCTCAACAGAGCTTGGAAAAGGTTATTTACTTTGCCGGCTATGTTATTACCGAAGTCAGAGAAAAGGAAAAAGAAAGAATTCTCCAGGAAATTGAAGAAGAATACAAGACTAAAGTCAAAGTTATCCAGCAAAAAGCAGCTGTTGATTTGGGAGAAAAAGCAGAAGTCAAAGAAACAAAAGCCAAAAAGACTACTAAGAAAGAAAAGATTAATGTTAAAGATCCAGCCTTAGCTGAATTAACCGAAGCCAGAAACAAAGCTGTTAATGAATTGGAATCTATTAAAGATCTCAAAGTTTTATCAGAAAAAGAATATGCCAGCTTGTCTTTGAAATACGGAGAAGTATTTGAAGCTGGAACAGGAGCCGAAACAATCAGAAAATTGTTTGAAAGAACAGATATTAAAAAGAAAATCCAGGAACTCGAAGAAGAAATCGAGGACATGGAAGGAATAGAAAAGAAGAAAGGAATTCTTCGTATTAGAGTTTTGAATGGAATGTTGAGAAATGAACTCAGGCCAGAATGGATGTTTTTGACTGTTTTGCCAGTCTTGCCTCCAAACTTAAGGCCAATGGTTCAATTGGACGGAGAAAGATATGCCTCATCTGACTTAAATGATTTGTATAGAAGAGTTATCAATAGAAACAACAGATTGAAATACCTTTTGGAAATTGATGCTCCAGAAGTTATTGTTAGAAACGAAAAGAGAATGTTGCAAGAAGCTGTTGATGCTTTGATTGATAATGGAATGAGAAAGGGCCATACTACTACTGCTTCTACTGGAGGAAAGAGATTATTGAAATCACTTTCTGACATGCTTAAAGGAAAGAAGGGACGCTTCAGACAAAACCTTTTAGGAAAAAGAGTAGATTATTCAGGAAGATCTGTTATTGTCTCTGGTCCTGATCTCAAGATCAATCAATGCGGTTTGCCAAAAACAATGGCTTTGGAATTATTCAAACCATTTGTTATTGCTAAATTATTACAGAGAGGAGTTGTTTACAATATCAAAGGAGCTGTCAGAGCTATTGAAGCTCAAACAGAAGATATTTGGGCTTGTTTGGAAGAAGTTGTTCAAGACAAAGTTGTTTTGCTCAACAGAGCCCCAACCTTGCACAGATTATCAGTCCAGGGATTTTATCCATTCTTGATTGAAGACAGAGCTATCAGATTGCATCCATTAGTCTGCGAGGCTTTCAATGCTGACTTTGACGGAGACCAAATGGCTGTTCATGTGCCATTGTCTGATGCTGCTCAAAAAGAAGCCAGAGAATTAATGCTTTCCGGAAACAATCTTTTAAAGCCAGCTACAGGATCTCCTATTATGAATCCTCGCTTGGACATGGTTTTGGGATGTTATTGGCTCACTTATTGCAAAGAAGGAGAAAAAGGAGAAGGAAAGATCTTCTCATCTAAAAATGAAGCCATTTTGGCTCATGACACAGGAGTGATTAATATCAGGGCTAAGATTAAAGTTAGAATTGGAACTGAATTAGTGGAAACAACAGTTGGAAGAATTTTATTCAACAATGGTCTGCCATCAGATTATCCATTTGTTAATGAAACAATGAGTAAGGACAAGATTTCCAAGCTTGTTGGAAAAATTGTTAACAAATACGAAAATGCTATTGCCATTGCCACAATCGACAAGATTAAGGACATGGGATTTGAATATGCTTGCCAATCAGGAACTAGCTGGGGAATGGATGATTTGATTATACCTCCTCAGAAAAAAGGAATCATGGAAGAGGCAGAAAAGAAAGTTGATCAAATCAATGGATTCTATGAAAGAGGATTGTTGTCTACAGAAGAAAAGAGTATTCAGATTATTGAAACTTGGCAAGGAGCTAAGAATGCTTTGGAAAAATTAATTCCACAAACATTGCCTGCTGATGGACCAGTTTCAACAATTGTTAATTCTGGATCCAGAGGAAGCTGGGCTCAGCCAGTACAGATGGCTGGAATGAAGGGATTGGTTATCAACCCTGCTGGACAAACAATGGAATTGCCAGTTAAGAGTTCCTTTAAAGAAGGTCTTAATGTTTTGGAATACTTCATTTCCACTCATGGTGCCCGTAAAGGTACCTCAGATACAGCTTTAAGAACTGCTGCTGCCGGATATTTAACCAGAAGATTGGTTGATGTCAGCCATGGAACTATTGTTAGGGAAGAGGATTGCGGACAAGAAGAAGGAGTAGAAATCTTCAGAAAAGATGGAGATGATATTTCTCAGGACTTCAAACACAAGATCTTAGGACGCGTAGCTTCCAAAGATATTAAAGGAATTGTTAAAGAAGGACAGATTATTGGATTTGATGAAGTAGAAAAGATTAATGCTGCTAAATTGGAAAGCGTTTGGGCCTATTCTCCATTAACTTGTAAAACTCAAAATGGAGTTTGTCAGAAATGTTATGGTTGGGACTTGGGAAACAACAAGACTGTAGCCATTGGCCAAGCAGTTGGTATTGTTGCTGCTCAGGCTATTGGAGAACCAGGAACCCAGCTTACCTTAAGAACCTTCCACTCAGGAGGTGTGGCCGGAGTCTCAGATATTACTCAAGGTTTGCCTAGAGTTGAAGAAATTTTAGAGGCTAGAGTTCCTAAGGGAAAAGCAGTTGTCTCTTATCTTGAAGGCATGGTTACAGAAATCGGACAAGAACCAGGAGGAATGAAATTCATCAAGATTCAACCTAAAGACAAGGACAAAGATGCTGTTATCTATTATGTCCCATCTCAAAGAGGAATTTGGGTATCCAAGGGAGATAATATTACTATTGGTCAGCAGCTTTGCGAAGGAAGTTTAGACTTCAAAGAATTATTTAGATTGATTGGACAAATGGAAACAGAAAAAGCCATTGTCAAAGAAATCCAATCTATTTACGCTTCTCAAGGTGTTAATATCCATGACAAACATGTGGAAATAATTGTCTGGCAAATGTTTTCTAGAGTCAGAATTACTGATCCTCAGGACTCATCTTATGCCTCAGGAGAAGTAGTTGGCTACAGCGACATTGAAGCCGAAAATGCCAAGAGAAAGAAAGAAAAGAAGAAAGATATTAAATACGAGCATGTATTCTTGGGAGTTTCTCCAGTTGCTTTGTCATCAGGAAGCTTCTTATCTGCTGCTTCATTTGAGCAGACATCAAGAGTCTTGATTAAGGCTGCTATTGAGGGTAAGGAAGACAATCTCGATGGCCTTAAAGAAAACGTCATTATTGGTAAGCTTATTCCCGCTGGAACAGGCTATACTCAAGAAGAGGGCTAAAATACTAGTATTTTCAGGCAGTCAGCGCTTTAGGGCGCTGGCTGTTTTGGTTTCTATCTGTTGATAATTCTGTGTTGTAAGAAGGGCTAAGAACAGTTAAAATTAAAGCATTCAAAGAAGTTTGAGGATTTAATTTTTCAATATGCCCAAAATTAAAAAAAGCAAAACTGACAAGCTTGATAAAAAACAAAACAAGCAAGTTTTTAATTTTTCTTCCATTAAAGAAACCACCCAAAACCGGATCACAGGCGCTGTTCTGGCCTTTGTTGGAATTTTGATTTTAATGTCTTTTTTTTCCAAAGCCGGAATATTGGGCCAGTGGCTTTTTACTGCTTTTAATTTTCTAATTGGAAAAACAATTTTCATTGTTCCTTTTGTTATGTTCGCTACTGCCTATTGTTTGTTCAATGAAGAATTGGAAAAAAGAGCTAAGCTTTGGATTTCGTTTTCTTTAATCATTATTGGCCTAGCTGGATTTGTAGGAGGCATTAGGAACTTTTCTCCAGAAGATGGGGGACTGGCTGGCTGGATTGGATTCAGGCTTTTTTCGTTATTAAATAGCCTTATGGGAAGTACAGTTTCTTTGATTGCTTTCTTTGCCATGATTGTAGTGGGAGGCCTTTTATTCTGGCCATTTCTAAATTACCGAGATTTGCAAGTTCCTAAATTAGACAAGAAAAAGAAAGCTGACAAAGAAGATGATCAGACCCCAACTGTTATCAAGAAAGTATTTTCTCCTAAATTCTCAATTGAAAAAGTACCCGAGATTGCTCCAGCTAGCAAAGAACCTGCCCCGGTTATCAATGAAGCTAAGCCCAAGCCAGAGAAAAAGCCTTTAATTGAAATAAAGAACAATGCTCCGATTTCTCAAGAAGGTTATGAGTTTCCTCCCATGGACTTATTAGAAAGTGATAAAGATAGGCCTGATTCGGGAGATATTAAGAATAATTCTTTGATTATTAAAAGGACCTTGCAGAACTTTGGCATTGCTGTAGAAGTAGCTGAAGTTAATGTTGGTCCTACAGTTACTCAGTATGCTATCAAGCCAGCTGAAGGCGTTAATATTGCCAAGATTGCCAGCCTTTCTAATACTCTTTCCATGGCTTTGGCTGCCCATCCTATTAGAATTGAAACTCCTATTCCGGGAAAGCCTTTAGTGGGAATTGAAGTTCCTAACAAGCAAAAAGCTGAAGTTAGATTAAGAACCATTATGGAAGATTCAAGATTTGAAACTTTGGAATCTTCTTTGAGATTAGTTTTGGGGAGAGATGTTTCAGGCGCTCCCATTTTTGCTGATTTATCTAAAATGCCTCACATGTTAGTAGCTGGATCTACTGGTTCTGGTAAAACAATTTGTTTGAATTCATTGATTTTAAGCTTGCTCTATTCTAATTCTCCCAATACTTTAAGATTAATTCTAGTTGATCCTAAAAGAGTTGAATTTCCTAATTACAATAATCTTCCTCATTTGCTTACCCCAGTTGTTTATGATGCCCAGAAAACACTTAATGCTTTGACTTGGTTGGGAGAAGAAATGGAAAGAAGATTTGATGTTATTGCTGAAGAAAAAGGATCCAGAGACATTGCTTCATACAACAAGAAAAAGGAAAAGAAAGGCGAGCCAATAATGCCTTACATTGTTTTCATTATTGATGAGTTGGCTGACTTAATGCAAATGAGAAGAAAGGAATTAGAAGCTGGAATTGTTAGATTAGCTCAAAAGGCGAGAGCTGTTGGAATCCATTTGATTTTAGCTACCCAGAGACCATCAGTTAATGTTATTACTGGTTTAATCAAAGCCAATATTCCTTCTAGAATTGCTTTCCGTGTGGCTTCCCAAGTAGACTCTAGAACTATTCTAGATTTGGCTGGAGGAGAGAAATTATTGGGACAAGGAGACATGCTTTATGTCTCCAGCACTTCTCCCAAGCCCAAGAGATTGCAAGGAGCTTTTGTTTCTGAAACTGAAATCAAGAAAGTTACTGACTTTATTCTAGCCCATGCTCAGATTGAAGCTAATAGCAATGATCAATTAGCAGCCAGTGTTCAAGA
>JAKLGF010000022.1 GCA_022710815.1 Patescibacteria group bacterium | reverse complement strand
TGGCACTAGCCGAAAGTTTAGGAAAAATCCGAGGAGAAACCCAGTCGGAACCAGGCCTTCCTAAGTCTAAGATAATTCCCTTCCCCAGATCAAGAACTACTTTTCTCACTATATTAATTATACTCCATTTCTAGATGATTGTCAATACCCCCAAAAATGCAGTAAAAATGGACTCCCAAGGACTTGATTATACTCTTAGGCCCAAATCTTGGCAAGAGTATGTTGGCCAGGCAAAAATCAAGAAAACTCTTGAGGTTATGATTGCAGCTGCTAGGCAGCGCAAAGAACCTTTGGATCATTTGCTTTTTTACGGTAATCCTGGCTTGGGGAAAACCACCTTATCAAATATAATAGCAAAGGAAATGAATGTCAATATCCTGACTACCTCAGGCCCCAACCTCAGGCATGGCGGAGATATGGCCTCTATTTTAACCAATCTCAACCCTGGAGACATTCTCTTTATTGATGAAATCCACAGAATGAACAAAGTCTGCGAGGAAATAATCTATCCAGTCATGGAAGACTATACTTTGCACTTAGTTGTGGGCAAAGGACCTACTGCTCAAACAATGCAAATTGCTTTGCCTCCTTTCACTTTAATTGGGGCTACTACTAAAATGGCCATGCTCTCTCCCCCATTAAGATCAAGGTTTGGCGCTATTTTGCAATTAAATCCCTACACTCATTCTGAAATGCAGGAAATAATTACCAAGTCAGCTAAAGCTTTAAATGTTTGTATTGATCAACAAGCCATTGATTCAATTGCCAAATGTTCTCGATCAACTCCCAGAATTGCTAATCATATTCTCAAAAGAGTAAGAGACTTTGCTCAGGTCCATAATGCCAACAACATTGACTACAAAATCACAACCACTGCTTTGGAATGTTTAGAAATTGATAATATGGGTTTGGCTACTGAAGACAGAAAGATATTAAATACTTTAATCAAGAATTTTGATGGCGGACCAATTGGAATCAAAACCCTGTCAGCTGCCACCAAAGAAGAAGAGGAATCAATTTTAGATATTTACGAACCATATTTAATCCAAATTGGGTTTTTAGAAAGAACCCCCAAAGGTAGAAAGGCCACTAAAATGGCTTACCAATACTTGGGCCTAGAATACCGCGAGCCCAAAGGGCCCACCTTGCTTTAATCTAAGTTTTGTAATATAACATAACCAAAATACTATGTCTGGACATTCCCATTGGGCAACAATCAAACACAAGAAAGGGGCTGAAGACGCTAAGAGAGGAAAAGTTTTCTCTAAGATTTCTAGAGAAATTGCTATTGCTATCAAAGAAGGCGGAGCCAACCCTGATTCTAATAACAAGCTCAAGATGATCTTTGAAAAGGCACGTTCTGTAAACATGCCTAAAGACAATATTGAGAGGGTTATTAAAAAAGCTACTGGAGGCGGAGCTGATGCTGAAGTCTTAGAAGAAGTAATGTTAGAAGTTTTAAAACAGCCTGAAGATGCTGCTGTTTTAGTTGAAGCTATTACAGACAACAAAAACAGAACCCTAGGAGATATTAAAAAAATATTAGCTAAGCTAGGAGGAAAATTAGTTCCTGAAGGAACCCTTAAATGGATGTTTGAAAGAAAAGGACTGATTGTTATTGATCTCTCCCAAAACAGCAAGCCAGCTGATGAATTAGAAATGTTAGCTATTGATGCTGGAGCTCAAGATATTGCTATTGATTCAACTTTCTGCTCAATTTTTACCTCAATCCCAGAATTAGAAAAAACCAAAAAAGCCTTAGAAGATGCAGGAGTCAAAATTGAATCAGCCAGCTTTGGTTGGTTTGCTAAAGATGTAAAGCAAATTGATCTGAGGGCACAAGAAAACGTCAAGAAACTCTTAGAAGAATTGGATGACAATGATGACATCCAAAATGTCTATACCAATGTTGATTTCCAAGAATAATTTATGATTATCCTTGGCATTGATCCTGGAACAGCTACTACTGGTTTTGGGGTTATCAAAAGACTACCTAACAACAAACTGGAATATATCAATTGCGGAGTCATTTCTACTCCAGCTGGAATGCCTGATGGCAAGAGACTCCAAATTGTTTCCCAGGAAATGAAAAAGCTTTTCAAGAAATACCAGCCTGATTTAATTTCTGTGGAAAAGATTTTCTTCTTCAAGAATGCTAAAACAGTAATCACTGTTAGCCAGTCCCGAGGAGTAGTGCTTTTAGAAGCTTCTGTTGCCAAAGTCCCTTTATTTGAATTCACCCCTTTGCAGGCTAAAATGGCCATAACTGGATATGGCAAGGCTAACAAAAAACAAATCCAGAAAATGGTCCAAATGATTTTAGGACTAGAGTCTATCCCCCGCCCCGATGATGCTGCTGATGCCCTGAGCCTGGCTATCTGTTGCGCCAATTCCTACAAGTTTGCCAAACTCACAAAAAAGTCTTGACATCATTTACCAAAAAGATATAATTTTTCAAAAGCAATAAAAAATAATTATGAAACAAGAAGAATACCAAAATCTTTTTTACATGGGCAGAAAAAATGATGACGAGGAGGAAGAAAAAGACAAAACTCCCGAGGAAGAGCCCGAAGAAGATTTAGACAAAGAGCCGGATGATTTTGATCCGGAAAAAGAAGACGAAAATGGAGATGATTGGGACGGATTTATCGAGGACGATGATTTTGAGAACGAAAACAACGAAGAGGGTTTTTAATTATTGCTTAATTTTAACAAAAATTCTTTTCCCTTTCTGAACAATCATATTGTCTAAGATTTCAATCTCTTGTTTGAAGTCTGATACAACAGAATTATTAATCTTTATTCCTCCCTGCACTACTAGTCTTTTGGCCTCTTGCTTAGAAGGGGCCAATTTTGTTTCTACCAACAAATCTAGAATATTGAGCTTGTCTTGAGATACTTTTACTTCTTGGATATCTTCTGGCATTTCCTTGTCTTTGAAGATTCTATCAAATTCACTAGCAGCATTTTGGCCAGCTTCTGAGCCATGATACATAGAAACTATTGTTTGGGCTAACAAGGCTTTAGCATCTCTGAAATTCCCTTGATCAATTAAGTCTTTTTGAATTTGATCTACTTTCTCCATTTCTAGATTAGTACATAATTGGAAATATTCCATTATGTGCTCATCTTTCATGGACATGACTTTACCAAACATTTCCTTGGGCTCGTCAGTCATGTTAATAACATTACCCCAGCTAGTAGACATTTTTCTACCATCCAAACCCCAAACCATTTTTAGAGTCATAATATCTTGAGGTGGTTGTTTGAAGAGTTCTTGCAATTGTCTGCCCACTCCTAAATTAAAGAGTTGGTCTGATCCTCCTGTTTCTACATCAGCTTTAATGGCTACTGAATCATAGCCTTGAAAAATTGGGTAGCAAATTTCATGCAAACCAATTGGCTTACCAGCTTCCCATCTTTCCTTGAAATTCCTTCTCTGAATTAATTGCTGAGCAGTAAAGTTTTGCATCAAAGCTACTAATTCTTTGGGAGAAATCTTGGCTAGCCATTCACTATTGTATCTGACCTCAACTTTTTCCATATCCAAAACTTTCCCAATCTGGTCAGTGTAGTTTTTGAAATTCTCTTCTATTTCCTGGTCAGTCAAAGGTCTTCTCATTGATTCCTTGTCTGAAGCATCTCCAATCCTAGCTGTGAAATCTCCGATAATAATCACAATCTGATGGCCTAAGTCTTGAAAGGCTTTCAATTTCCAATATTGTGTCGCTCTCCCAATATGGATTTTAGATCCAGTAGGATCAACTCCATGTTTAATCCTTAATTGGCGGCCAGAAAGGAGTTCTTTTTCTAAATGTTTTTTATCAAAAACCTCTTCCACTCCCCTTTCTAGGAGCTCTTTTATCTTTTGCTTGTCTGTTGAAACTTTCATAATTTCTTGTTTTAATATATCATTAATTTAAATATTTGTAAAAATGGCTTACAAGACAATCTTTAATTCAAAGGATATTAAATGGACCACTGTTTTGAGGTGGTTTTTTGTGTGCCTAGTATATATTCTCCTTATTGGAATCATTGCTGGGCTCTTGGCCTTTATCTATTTTGCCAAAGACTTACCTCAACCAGAATTCTTTAGCGAAATCCAGGTCAGCCAGCCGACCAGACTCTATGACCGCACCGGGAAAACTCTTTTGTATACCTTGGGCTCAGCCTCACAGGAAAATGTGGATATCAAGAAAATGCCCAAATCTTTAATTGATGCTGTGATAGCTTCTGAAGATGCTAATTTCTACAATCACCAAGGAATAGATCCCAATGGTATTTTAAGGTCTTTGAGAATTAACTTTGCCAGAAAAGAATTAGGAGTGGGAGGATCAACAATAACCCAACAGTTGATTAGAACTTCTTTACTTTCTACTGAAAAAACTATTCCCAGAAAAATTAAGGAAATAATATTATCTTTGGAATTAGAAAGGCGCTATACCAAAGACCAGATCTTGGAATGGTATTTAAACCGCGTCCCTTATTGCCACAATATGAATGGAGTTCAGCAAGCCAGCAAAACATATTTTGGCAAGCCAGTAACAGATTTAGATTTAGCTGAGTCCAGCCTTTTGGCTGCTATGATTCAAAGACCTTGCTACTTCTCCCCTTTTGGAGGCAATCTAGAAGACTTAACTAAGCGCAGAGACAATTATGTTTTACCCAGAATGGTGGGAGAACATTTTATCACTCAAGAACAAGCTGATACTGCTAAAAAAGAGAAACTAGTTTTTGCCAAAGATGGAGGTAATCTTTTAGCCCCTCATTTTTCCTTGTATGTCAGAGACTATTTACTCAATGAATTTGGAGAAGACTTTTTAAAAGAAAACGGATTAAAAGTATATACTACCTTAGATTGGGCTCTTCAAGAACAAGCAGAAAAAGCAGTTAAAGCAACTGCTCTTCAGAACCTCAAGTACAACGCACACAATGCCGCCTTAGTGGCCTTAGACCCCAAGAATGGACAAATACTCAGCTTGGTTGGTTCCAAGGATTTCTGGGCCACTTCTGAGCCATCTACGTGTGAATCTAACTGCCTCTTTGACCCAATGGTCAATATGGTAACTTATGGCAAAAGACAACCAGGATCATCTTTCAAACCTTTTGCCTATGTTACTGCTTTCCAAAAAGGATTTGATGACAAAACAATTGTTAAAGATGAATTAACTAATTTTGGAACCTGGGGAGGAAAAGACTATATCCCCAAAAACTATGATGGACTTTTTAGAGGCGATGTAACATTAAGAGATTCTTTAGCTCAATCTTTAAATATCCCGGCTGTTAAAGTTTTGCTCTACATGGCTGGCTTGGATGATACTATCAAAACAGCTCAGAGCTTGGGCTTAACAACACTCAATCCTCCTTTTGGACCTTCAATTGTTTTAGGAGGCTGGGAAGTAAGATTAATTGAAATGGCTTCAGCTTATGGAGCTTTTGCTACCGAAGGAAACAAAGTCCCCTATACCCCAATCTTAAAGATTGAAGACGCTAATGGAAACATTATCAAGGAATTCAAATCAATGCCGGAAAAAGTTTTAGACACCCAGGCTTGCAGAGTTTTAAATGATGTTTTATCTGATAACAATGCTAGAGCTCCTATCTTTGGGTATAGATCAACTTTGTATTTTGATAATTTCAAAGTAGCTGTTAAAACAGGTACTTCCAATGATTCCCGAGATGGTTGGGTTATTGGCTACACTCCTAATATCGTAGTAGGAGTTTGGGTAGGAAACAACAATAACTCCCCAACTAAAAAGATCAGCGAGGTTTTAGCCGGGCCGATCTTTCATAACTATCTTCAATACTATTTACTCACTAGTGGTTTAAACCAGGAATTCAATGCTCCTTAAACAGAGCGGACTGGCATAACTAGATAAGTGAAGTTCTTCTCCCCCATCGGCTTGATAACAGCCGGTGCTTCTTCAGTGTTAAGTTCAAAACTAATATTCTTAGTTTTAATAGCTGAGGCTCCTTCTAACAAGAATCGGTAATTGAAATTAACTGTTAAATCTTTTCCAGAAATATCTGCTTCCATATTGGATTCATTTTCTCCAATGTCTGGGTTTTGAGAAAAGATACTAATACTCTTGGATTTAGAATTTAATTCTAGTCTGACTTCATTGGTTTTAGTAGAAAACAAACTAGCTGCTTTTAATTGGTTAATGAATTCATCCCTATTAAGAGTAATTATTGTGGAGAACTTCTGAGGAACCAAGTCTTTGTAAGGAGGATAATTCCCTTGGATCAAAGTAGAATTCAATTGAATCTTGGGTTGTTTGGTTTCAGCAAAATATGATTCAAACAAAACCTGGTTAGCAGAATAGTAAACTCTGACTTTTTGTTCTTCAGAAAAGATATTTACTAATTCAGCAGCAGTTTTCTGAGGAAGGATAAAAGCAAAGTCTCCTTTAATTGGAGTTTTTAAAGAAATTGTCTTTTCAGCTAATCTAAAACTATCAGTAGCAACAAAATCAATACTGTCTTTGCTAAAGTTTAAATAGACACCGGATAATTCTGGGCGAGATTGGTTTTGATTACAAAAACTAATAATCGAGGCAATGGCTTCACAAAAAGGCTGAGCCTCAATTTCAATGTATTCAGTTGTTTCAATGTCTGGGATTATTGGGAATTCCTGAGCACTGATTCCCTTGATCTGAGTTTTGTAATTCTTAGCATCTATTTTAACTGTGGTTTCTTTCAAATCCAAAGAAACCTTGTCTTCAGGGATATTGGCAATAAAGCTGGATAAGACTTTAGAAGGAATA
>JAKLGF010000021.1 GCA_022710815.1 Patescibacteria group bacterium | reverse complement strand
AATTTTATTAATCATTTTTAGCATATTTTAAACTTTATATATGGCCTCCAGACATCTTGCTAGATCAATTGCCATGCAGTCATTGTTTGAATGGGACTTTAATGGCAGACAACCAGGGGAATTAGAAAATATTTCTCAAAGAAATTTTGAAGAATTTGCCCAAGGATTGAAGGATACAGATTTTGTGACCGAGCTTTTGAATGGAGTTTCCAAGAATTTGGAAAAGATTGACCAGATTATTGCAGCAGCTGCTCCTCAGTGGCCAATTGAACAAATTGGAATTGTGGACCGCAATGTTTTAAGACTGGGACTCTATGAATTGCTTTTTGGCAACAAAGAGGCAGTTCCTCCCAAAGTGGCAATCAACGAGGCTATTGAATTAGGCAAAGCTTTTGGAGAAGAAAGCTCCGGCCGATTCATTAATGGAGTTTTAGGAACAGTATACAAACAGATGAAGGCTGAATCCGGAGAGGAAGAAGCTCAAGAAGAAGTTACAGAAGAGAAAGAAGATGAACAAGATAACGGATAAATTCCAGGAATTGGAAAAACAATTAGACATTAATTTCAAAGACAAGGATCTCCTTGTCACTGCTTTTGTGCATAGATCGTTTCTCAATGAAAACAAGGAATTTGCTTTAGACCACAATGAAAGATTGGAATTCTTGGGAGACGCTGTTTTAGAATTAGTAGTTACCAGCTATCTTTTCTACAATTACCCAGAAGATAATGAAGGCACTCTGACCAGCTGGAGGGCAGCTTTGGTTAATTCAACCATTCTCTCTCAAAAGGCTGATCAATTGGGCTTTGAAGATTATTTACTGCTTTCCAAGGGAGAACAAAAGGAAACAGGCAAGTCCAGACAGTTCATTTTAGCCAATACTTTTGAATCATTTATTGGAGCCATGTACCTTGACCAAGGGCTTGGAATATGTAAAAATTTCATAGAGAACAGATTGATAAAAGAAGAGCTAGAAGCCATTATCCAGGAAAAGAGATTTCTTGATTCCAAGAGCTATTTCCAGGAAAAGGCCCAGGAAGCTGAAAAGATCACCCCAGTTTACAAGCTGATAGAAGAATGGGGTCCAGACCATGACAAACATTTTAAAATTGGAGTATATTTAGAAGAACAATTAATTGCTACCGGCGAGGGTTCCTCAAAACAGGAAGCAGAGCAGGAAGCAGCAAAAAAAGGTTTAGAAATCAAAAAATGGAAATAAAAACATGTTAAGCATTAGATACCACAGAGTAGGAAAAAAGAAACAGGCATTTTTCAAGATTGTTGTTAATGACAAGCGCAAATCTGCCCAGGCCGGTTCTTCCTTAGAAGAGCTTGGTTATTACAATCCTAAAACCAAGGAGAGATCTTTGAAGGTGGAAAGAATCCAATACTGGCTTAAGAATGGCGCACAACCATCAGGAACTGTTTACAACCTCTTTGTTGAAGAAGGAGTTGTTTCTGGAACCAAGAAGCCTGTCCACAAGAAGAAGAAAGCAGAAGCTGCCAAGTAAGGATAGAATTTTTACATTGCTATTAACCGTTTTGGTTAATAAAGGTCGATAAGAGAGAGTAAATTAAACCCATTGTTTAACTGAAAAGATATGGAAAAATATTCAGATCAGGAATTTCTTGAATATATCGTCAGAACTTTGGTTGATCACAAGGAAGACGTTAAGATTTCAAGAACAGTAGATGAAATGGGAGTCTTACTCACATTAAAGGTTCACCCAGAAGATATGGGTCAATTGATCGGACGCAATGGTTCTACTGCAAAAGCAATTAGAACTTTGGTCAGAATTGTTGGTTTACGCAACCATGCTAGAATCAACTTAAAGATTGAAGAACCTGAAGGAGGAAGAGCCCCAAGACGCTCTACACCTACAGAATCTATCGGTGACGGTTTAGACGATTTCAAAATCTAATAGACCTTAATTACGTTATTTACGGAAACTGTGCTATTATTAAATAGCGCAGTTTTCTTTTCAGAGTATGCTAAACTTTGATATTGTTACAATTTTCCCCTCAATTTTTGACTCGTATTTTAATACGAGCATTGTTGCACGCGCCCAAAAGCAAAAAGCCATTAAAATCAATATTCATGATTTAAGGCAGTTTACTTCTGATAATTACAAGAGTGTGGATGATAAGCCATTCTCAGGAGGCGCAGGCATGATTTTAAAATTAGAACCAATTTACTTAGCTATTAAAAAGATTCAGAAAAAGATTAAGGATAAGAAAAAAACTAGAATTATTCTTTTTTCTGCCAAAGGAAAAAGATTTAATCAGCAAATGGCTCAGAAGTGGGCTAAATATGACAGAATTGTTATGATCTGCGGAAGATATGAAGGAGTAGATGAAAGAGTGGCTAAAAACATTGCTGATGAGGAAGTATCAATAGGGGACTATGTTTTAACTGGAGGAGAGATCCCAGCCATGATAGTAGTGGACTCTATTGCCAGATTAATGCCCGGAGTGATTAAGAGCGCATCTTTAGAAAGCGAGTCACACAATATTGTTAATGGCAAAAAGATTTTGGAATATCCCCAATACACCAGGCCCGAGGTTTTCAAAACCAAAGAAGGCAAATCTTGGAGAGTGCCTAAAGTGCTATTATCAGGGGATCATAAAAAAATCCAAGACTACAAAGACAAGAATACAAAATCATATTGATAATTTTTTTATTTCTGCTATATTATTACCATTGCGCGCAAGCGTGATAACCAGCTCTTTTTTCACAAATATTTTCCGCCCATTGGGTGGAAACGGGTAGATACCAAAGCGGTCAAATGGGACTGGCTGTAAACCAGTTGGCTTCGGCCTTCGGGGGTTCGAATCCCTCTCTGCCCACCAAATCCAGAACAGCGCTAAAAGCGCTGTTTTTGGTTTGACTTTTAGGGTTTTTCTTGTATATTAAACAATATTCAAAAGAACCTTGATTTTGTAATATTGACCACATGGAGGTGGAAAATTGAAGCGAATCATTCTTTTTCATGGCGGACCTGGATCTGGAAAAAGCACTCATGCCCAAAATTTGAGTCAGATTAAGGGCTATCCAGTCTTGGACACTTCTTTGGTTTTGAATAAATGGCTTGATGGCAAAGAGGAAATTACTATTGATGGCCATACTTGGTCAGCCTCTGAGCAAAAAAAGCTCAAGGATTCAGGAACTCTTTGCGATTGGTACTTAGTTTGCGCTATTATGCAAGAAGAGATAAAGCATTATCTTTCTTGTAATAGTGGAGTGATTTTATGCGGGTTTCCTCGCACTTGCGAACAGGCTCAAGTTTTTGGCCAGTTTGTTCTTGAGGAAAACCTCTTGGAAGACATTGTTGTCATTTCCATGGATTTGGACCAAGAAACTCGCAAGCAAAGAATTCTGGTTAATCGCAAACAGGAAGAAAACAGAGTTGATGATACTCTGGAAATCTTCCAGCGTAGGGAGGAGACTTACCAAAAAGAGCAAAACTGCTTGGCAACTTGCTTGGTTTTAAATCAAGCAGACAAGATCAGTATTGCTCCTAGCGGAACAACCCAAGAAACCAGCCAAGCTATTATTGTAGCCTTGGCAAACTTCTAAAGGAGGAGCATGTCTCTACTCTATGCATTTTTTGGCAAGATAAGGACCATTGATGACTTTGCCAGAGAGGCCAAGAAGCGCAAGATCAAGAAAGCTGATATTATTATTCAAACAACGACTCAGCCTTCTGACAAAGAAGATCTGATCTATCGCAAAGAAGTTTTTGTGACTGATCCTGGCTGCAAGATCAATCTTAAATTAGGAGACTACTCTTGTTGTTATAACCCCCAAAAAGGTGATTATGACATTACTTGTCTCAATCATCGCGCTTATGAAGATGCCTTGATTTATGGCAGTTGCTTGAGCGGGCTCCATAATATTGATATCAATATTAATGGTTCGAGCTTGGAAGAAACCAAAAAGAAAAAAGAGGATCTAGAAGCAGCAATGGCTTCAATGGAAAAAGATTCCTAAAAAAACAAAAAACGGCTAGTTGTTAAAATTAGCCGTTTTAATTTTTGAAAATGTGATATAATAGGATAAACATGGTTTCAAATAGCTCTACACAAGAGAATAAAAGAGAAATTAAACTGCCGGCTAAGAAGAGGGAAATTATCAAGCAAAGCATCCTTATCCTAAGCTCTTGCTTCTTTCTTTTCTGGTTGGTTTTTTTTGTCTTTAATATCCTAATTGGAACTCCAGCTTCTTTTGTTTTACAACTGCCCCAGGGCTATGGTGATGATCAATTCTTAATTATTCTTCTGAATGCTATTTGGTTTCTGCCTTTGGTCTTTATTATTTTGCTATTTGAGAAACCAAGGAAGATTATTAAAATATTGGGAAGCATAGCTTACTTCATCTTCTTTTTTAATGGAATATTTTATGCAGTTTCTAACAGAATTAATATCTTTGATGTTCTGAGAGGATTTAATATGGTTAAGTATGCTTTGTTTTCTTTAATGGTTTTGTGGGCCTATGTGGCTGTTGTAGCCCTTTTAGTCAGAAGAAAAGAGATAAAGAAAATGGTTAAGAAATCTAAGAAGCCAGAAGAAGGAGCCACTATGATGGCCATGCTTTTAGCCACTATTATTTTAGTAACAGTAATCTATTTCACCCTAGATACTAAAAATCAATTATCAATGGTTCTCAAGACTCTTTGGGACTTTGCCTTTTTACTCTTTAGCCTTTCTTTGCCATATATTCATGGCCAGTATCTTTATGGCCTCTGGTTTGGCAAGCCTAAATTGACAAAACAACCCAAAGATTATATACTTTCTAAGAAGTAATAACTTCGCTATTGTTGTTTGAGAATTTAAATCTAAGAAAAACGGAGGTGTCTTTTGGACATTTATGGCAATTTTGCCATTGTGAATCGCGACGCAATTCCAAAGAAGATAAGTCACATCATGTATGATGCTGATGGAACCTTGCTGGATCGCAGTCAGATTGAGCAGCCCATGATTGAAAAAATGCTTGGTATTTCCAGAGCTGGCGTTCATCAAACTGTGATTACTGGTAGGGACGCACCCTGGATATTCAAGATGTTTGACTTTTTGAAACAGGGGAATAACAGGCTCTTGTTGGATCGTTTCAGCTTTATTGCTGAATACGGGTTGATCGAGTGCGACTTATCAACCAACAAAACTCATGTTGTCAGCGATGTTGGAACCAACCATCCTATTCTTGATCCTGAAATCAGAAAAGGAGTAGCTGGTCTTGTTTGGCAACCAGCAAGGCTCAGAAAGTATTTGCCTGGGATCATAGATCTGGTAGATTCTTACATTGGAGCAGACTCAGAGTCCAATTGCTATTTCATCCCAAAATCAAAACTGGTTTCTGCTCCTCATCACATGTGGCATCCAGCCAAAGAAGTCATGATGACTGTGACCATGATTAGAGATGGGATCGGGCGTTTAATGCCTGAAGCTATTGATAATCATTTGTCAGCAGCAGCCAAGATTACTGAATTTTTGGAGCAAAAAGGAGTTGCTCAAGAAATCAAAGTCATTGCTGCTAGCAGTGCTATTGATCTTGTTCCAATTGTAAAAACTCGCGCCGGAATGACAATGCCTTTTGACAAGGATTTGGCAGCTGGCAATGCAATCTGGTCTTTGGCTGAGAAAAAGGGAATTAATGCCCTTGAGCTCTGCCAGGAAACAATTGGAATCGGAGACAGCGGAACAGACATTCTTTTCTCTGTTCCAATCATTGGTCCCATGTGTTGCGATGTAGCAATGTTCTTTGTTGGTGCAAAAAAGAACTTCACTCCCCAAACAGACCAGGAAAAGAAGAATATTGCTGGAGTTTCTCTGCATGTTTTGGACAAAGGTCTAGAATATGGCTCAGAAGTGACAATGGCCATTCTGGACTGGCTGGACAACCGTTTTTAATAGATCCTAAAAAGGCTCATTGACAACAATGGGCCTTTTAATTTTAATCTTGAAAGAATTAGATTTTTCTGTTACATTAAGAAAGTATTGATGCCGAAGTAGTTCAGTGGCAGAACGCTTTCTTGGTAAGAAAGAGGTCGGGAGTCCGATTCTCCCCTTCGGCTCAGATACAAAATAAAAAAAATAATATGGCAGCGAAAAGAAAACCATACGTTAAACTTCAATGCACTGGCTGTAAAACAGTCAATTATTTCACTTACAAATCCAAGAAAGTGGAAGGAAAGATTGAATTGAAGAAATTCTGCAAAAAGTGCAAGAAGCACGTTAATCACAAGGAAATCAAGAAGTAATTTCCCCGCGCCTTGGGCGCGGTTAATAGGGGCGTGGTGAAATGGCATCATACGGGTCTCCAAAACCTTTGTTGGGGGTTCGAATCCCTTCGCCCCTGCCAAATAAAAACACCCTTTTAGCAGGGTGTTTTTATGTTATTTACTTTGAATATTGCAGACAATTGTCCTTGGCCTCTTGGCCTTTGATCTGGTCGCAGAGTTTAGGGTTCTTAGTAACAATGGCTAGGCCATTGAAACAATAGTCTTTGTTGGCTTCTGATTGGATTTGCAAACAGATTCCAACATTCTTAGTAGTTCTGGCTACTTCGGCATAGCAGATTTCTTTGCGGTCAGTGTCTGTTATCTTATCACAAGGAGAAGTGTCTTTGATTTGTTGGGCAAAAGCAGCATAACAAGCAGACTCTTTAATCCTAGTATCTGCTATTTTCTCACAAACTCTGATATCTGTGTTATTAGTGGCCACATTAACATAGCAGATTGATTGATATTCAGGTTGGGTAATATTGGGGCAGATTCTAGCATCTTTGTTCTT
>JAKLGF010000020.1 GCA_022710815.1 Patescibacteria group bacterium | reverse complement strand
TATCTGTCCCCAGGTTGTTAAAAAGAATGCTGGAGAATTTAAGAAAAGTTTTCAGCAAGAAATGGCTCTTATGATTATTCATGGCATTCTGCATACTTGTGGCTATGATCATGAAAAGACCCAGGCCCAAGCTCTCAAAATGGAGAGAAGAGAGCAATATTATCTTAAAAAATCAGGTTTTTAATTGTTAACATTGTTCTTTACACAGGCATTTGTTAAAATTGTCTTATCCAGCAATTTTATGTCCAAAACAAATAATTTTATAACTGCCATAGATATTGGCAGCCATTCCATCAAGGCCATTAATGTTTTAAAGAAGCCAGGAGTAACTGACACTTATGAAATCTTTGGCAAGGCTGAAATTCCTTCTTTTGGAGTCAGAAAGGGAATCGTTCAAGATCCAGACAAGCTAGCCGAGAAGATAAAGCTACTTTTGGAAGAACTTGATCGTTTGAGCGGGCAAAAAATTGTTGAAGCCTATGCTAGTATCAATGGTTCCCATATTTTTACAAAAGAATCCCATGGTTCGATTGCGATTTCTCGAGCTGATGAAAAGATTTCCCAGGAAGATGTTGATAGGGTAGTAGAATCAGCTCAGGCAATTTCCTTGCCTCACAATAAAGAAGTTTTAATCACTTTGCCCAATGAATTCATTGTTGAGGGAGATTCAGTCAAAGACCCAGTGGGCATGAAAGGAGTAAGATTAGAAACTGATGTTATGGCTGTTTGTCTTTTTTCTCCTTACCAAAAAGCTTTAGAGAAATCTTTGCTTGATGCTGATTTACAAGTTTGCGGAGTAAGTGCATCTCCTTTAGCTGCTTCTAGAGCAGTGTTGGATTTACAACAAAAAGAATTAGGAGTGGTCATAATTGACATTGGGGCTGCAACCACTGGTATGGCTGTTTTTCAAGAAGGGAAATTAATGCACATGGCCATTTTCCCAATCGGATCAGACAATATTACTAATGACATTGCTATTGGTCTTCAAACATCAATTGAGAATGCAGAGAATATTAAAAAGAAGATTGGATTAAAGATTGTATCCAAGCCTAAAGCTGTAAAAGTCAAAGGCAAGACAGCTCCCAACCAAAAAACAGAAGAAGATTTCAATTTTGATCCCAAGATTTTGAACAAGATAATAGCATCCAGAGTGATTGAAATATTTGGAGTGGTCAACAAAGAATTAAAAATGATTAACAAAGCAGGAAAATTGCCAGGCGGAGCCGTAATCACTGGAGGAGGGGCAAAAATTGACGGAATCCTAGAATATGCTAAAAAGGAATTGAAATTGCCAGTTTCTTTAGGATATCCCAAAAGCTTCCTGGGCTTAGAAAAAGACCCCCTGTGGTCTGTTGCCTGTGGAATAGCATTACTGGCATTTGATGAGGGAATAGAAGAACAAGGATCGGAAAATGGTTTTGTTCTGCAAATGAAAAAAATATTTAAGATTTTCAAGCCATAGGATATGAAAAAAAGACAGGCCAAAAAGAAAAAACCAGCATTAAAGCTGAATCACGGAATAAACACAAACACCAAGATAAGGATTATTGGCGTGGGAGGAGCTGGTTGTAATGCTATTTCTCGAATGGCCAAGTGTAATATTAAGGGAGTAGATTTGATTGCTATCAATTGCGATGCTGCCGATCTCAAGAAAATTCAAGCTGATACCAAAATTCAGATTGGTAAGAAATTAACTCAGGGCTTTGGCGCTGGGATGAAACCTGAAGTGGGGAGAAGAGCTGCTCAGGAAGACCGAGAAGAAATAGTCCAGGCTTTATCAGAATCAGATATTGTTTTTGTTGTTTCAGGATTGGGAGGAGGAACTGGAACCTATGGCTCTAGTGTTGTAGCAGAAATAGCCAAAGGTTTGGGAGCCCTAACCATTGCTGTTGTTGTTCTGCCATTTTCTTTTGAAGGACAGCAGAGATCCAGGATTGCTAAAACCGGATTAGCTGAATTAAAAGAAAAAGTAGATGCTATCATCACTATTCCTAATGATAAAATAGTGACTCAGCTTAAAGATGATGAAACAGTTTTGGGAGCATTCTGGGCTAGCGATGAAATACTTAGACAGGCAGTTCAAGGAATTTCAGATTTAATTGTTGTTCCAGGATTAATCAATTTGGATTTTGCTGACATCAAATCAGTAATGGAAAATTCCGGGCCAGTGTTGTTTGGAGTGGGACAGGGAAGAGGAGAAAAAAGAATTGAAGAGGCTTTAAATGCTGCTTTGAATTCTCCATTTTTAAACAGCTCTCTGAAAGGAGCCAAAGGATTATTATTCAATATTTCAGGAGGAGATGATTTGTCTTTATCTGAAGTCAAAGAAGCAGCCGATATTATTACCAAAAATGCTGAGAAGAATGCTAAGATTATCTTTGGAGTAATCCAAGATAGTGCTTCCTACAAGAATGGAACAGTTAAGATTACTGTTATTGCTACTGGATTAGGAGGCAATGAGTAACTCTGACATTTTCTCTTGTTTCTGTGTTTCGTTTTTATTAGGCATATTAATCAGATTGCTTAATTGGCCAATAACATTATTGTTATTGGTTTTTTTGTTGGTTCTTGCCAAGAACAAACAAGCTTTGATTATCTTTTTCTTCTGTCTTGTTTTCTTTGGTCTGGGGCTGTGGCAAGTAAATAGGGCAGATAATTCTTGGAAGAATAATATTATTAACCAAATTGCAGCCAAGAATATTCAGGCTGAGGTTATTGCCATTGTTGACAATGATCCTGAAATTGGGCCCAAGAGTCAAAGAGTTATAATCAAACCCCAAGAGATTGTTATTAAAAACAAGAGGATTATTCCTAAGTCAGGATTAATCATGGTTTTAATTGATCCAGAAACAGAACTCAAATACGGGGACAAAGTGAAATTGAAAGCCGAAATTGTTTTGCCAGAGAATTTCTCTGAATTTGACTATCAATCATATTTAGCCAAAGACCAGATTTATGCTCAAATGATTTGGCCTAAAATGGAAATATTAGATCACGGCCAAGGAAATTGGTTGTATTCAAAAGTTCTTTTTTTCAAAGAAAAATGCCGGGAACAATTAATGAATAATTTCTCGGGCAAGAGCTTGTCTTTTTTAAGAAGTTTGATTTTAGGAGAAAAGTCTTCTTTGGATCCGGAATTAAAAGAGCAATTTCAAATAATTGGGATAAGCCATATCATGGCAATTTCAGGAGACCATATTGTCATGCTCCAAGAGATTTTTGTTTTTCTTTTAATGGCTATTGGACTTTGGCGCAAACAAGCTGTTTGGGCTTCTCTTTTAATAATCTTTGTTTTTATTGCCATGATTGGATTTCAGGCTTCAGCTGTTAGGGCCGGGATTATGGGCGCTATGTATGTTTTATCTGATGGTTTATCCAGACAGAGCCAGGGTTGGAAGAATTTATTATTAGCAGCAACTATTATGGTGGCTCTCAATCCTTTTATTTTAAAATATGATCCAGGATTCCAACTTTCTTTTTTAGCAGTCTTGGGAATAATATTTCTTTGCCCCTTAATGCAAAAAGCTTTAACTAGAGTTCCAGAATTAGGACCATTAAGATTAAAAACAATTTTAGCTGTTGGTTTGTCAGCTCAGATTTTTACCACTCCTATTTCTATTTATCATTTCAAATCTTTGTCTTTGATTGCTCCAATAGCCAATGCTTTTATTATCCCAGTTATGCCTTATCTGCTTTTCTTTTCTATTGCCACAATATTTCTAGGTATGATTTGGCAAGTTTTGGGGTTCTTAGCCAGTTTGCCCACAACAGCTTTTGTCTATTATATCCAAAGAATAGCGGGATTTTTTTCCCAATTTGACAAAGCTTCGATCAAAATGGAAATAAATGCCAAAGTTATTTTTGCAATTTATGTCTTTTTAGGTTATATTATCTTTAAGTACCGCAAGTCCCATCAATTTCTAAATAATTTGTAATTATATGGAACAAAAAGCATGGGTTATCGATGTTAATATGGGTTATGGCCACCAAAGAACTGCTTTTCCGCTGCGCGGAATAGAGCATGAGGGCGTAATCCACGCTAATGACTATGCTGGAATTCCTGATCATGATAAGAATATTTGGGACAATTCTAGAAATTTCTACGAAGCTATTTCTCGTTTCAAAAGAGTCCCTTTGATCGGGGAAACAGTTTTTAATATCTACAATGAACTGCAAAAGATTGATCCATTTTATCCCAGAAGGAATTTGTCCGGCTTTAATACTCTTTACAAGCATTCATATTTTTTGATTCAAAAGGGATGGGGAAAACATTTAATTGAGAAATTAAGCAAAAAGCCACTACCATTAGTTTCCACATTCTTTACCCCAGCTTTTATGGCCGAAGAATGGAAATACCCAGGAGAAATATATTGTATTGTTTGCGACACAGATATTGCCCGAGCTTGGGCCCCTCTTGATCCCACTAAAAGTAGAATTAAATATTTTGCTCCTACTTGGAGGGCTGTTGAGCGATTGCAAATGTATGGAGTGAGAAATGAAAACATTTTCTTTACTGGCTATCCTTTACCAGAAGAATGCATTGGAGATGAAAGCCAGTCGATATTAAAAAAAGATATTAAGAATAGGCTTGTTAATTTAGATCCCTTGCAAGTCTATTATGGAAAGTACAAATCCCTTATCACTGCTCATTTGGGTAAAATGCCAGCTAAGTCTGATCATCCTTTAACTTTAATGTTTGCTGTGGGAGGAGCTGGAGCTCAAAAAGAAATGGCTCTTAAGATTATTACTGGCTTAAGGAGAAGAATGGAAAATCAGAAGATAAAGATAATTCTAGTAGCTGGAAGCAGGGGAGAGGTAAAAGAATATTTTGATCAGGCTATTAAGAAATTAAAGCTTCCTGGCAATATTCAGGATAATATTGAAATACTTTACGATAAAACAGTTGATGGATATTTTGCTAAGTTTAATCAGGCAATAAGGACAACAGATATTTTATGGACCAAGCCCAGCGAACTTTCTTTTTATTCTGGCTTGGGTTTACCCATTGTTATTTTACCCACCATTGGCTATCAGGAAGAGTTTAATAAAGACTGGTTGGTTCGCAATAGTTTTGGCATTCTTCCAGAAAAGATTGAATATATTGATGAATGGCTTTTTGATTTCATTAACAATGGACTATTTGCTGATTGCGCTATGCAAGGATTTATTGAAGGACAATCTTTAGGAACTCACAGGATTAAGCATATAATAGCGGGGAAACAAAAATCATTATGATTTGGCTAGTCATAGCAATCCTCTCATACTTCATCTTGGCCTTTGTTAATATCGGCGACAAGATTGTTTTAGGTAAAACAGACTTTAATCCTAAAAGCTATGTTTTCTATTGTAGTTTGTTTGGCGCTTTGGTTTTCTTGTTAATCCCATTTTTGCCTGATGTTTTGTACAACCAAACAGGAATTGCTGTAGCCTTGTTAGCTGGATTTGTTTTTAATATCGGAATGTATTGGTTCTTCAAAGCTTTATCTAAATTTGATGTCTCCCAAATTGTTCCAGCTACTAATGGGATAATGCCAATTTTTACCTATCTTTTTATTTCTCTCTGGGCCCATATCTGGCCCAATGTTTTTGATTTCAAACCCTTTACTTATTGGCAGGCCATTGCCTTTGTTTTGCTTTTATTAGGAATATTCTTGATTAATATTAGCAAGGAATACAAGATTAATTTCCAATCAGCCTTTACATCAGGAATTGCTGCTCTTCTTTTTTCTTTTGCCTTTTCCTTAATGAAGGGATCATATTTATTCTTCAATGGAATCCAGGGGAATTGGCATGTCCTAGGCCTAAACATTCCTCTTAATTTTTTAACTGCCTTTTTCTGGATTAAGGCCGGAGGATTGCTTTTTGCTTTGGTAATGCTCTTGGATAAGGAATTAAGAACTAGCTTTTCTTTTGCTAAAGTTGGAATTAGAAAATCCTTGGGAATGGTTACTTTGGTCCAAGTAGGGGGCATGACATCCAGTCTTTTGCAAGATTTGGCCATATTTTTGGCCCCAGCTTCATTTGTAGCAGTAGTTAATGCTAGCCAAGGGACTCAATACGTGTTTTTAATGCTTCTGGTGTATATTATCTCGCGCTTTAAGCCAGATATTATGCAAGAAGACTTCTCAGGCCCTGTTCTGGCCCGCAAGCTAATTGCTACTTCTTTTATTATTGCCGGATTGGCAGTTTTTGCGGTAAAATAAGACTATGCAAGTTAATTGCAATAAAATGGCTATATCTATCATTTTAGCTTTAATTTTTGTTTTTGCTTTTTTCTTTGTTGGCTGGACTAAGCCCAAAGAAGATATTGTTTGGGGTGTTAATTTTTCCCAAAAATACTGTCGTAATTTGGGAATAGATTGGAAAGAAACTTACACTGCCTTACTAGATGATTTGGGAGCTCGAAATATTAAAATTGCTGTTCATTGGGATTTGATCCATCCTAATAAAGATGTTTTTTCTTTTGATGATTTAGATTGGCAAATTAAGAAAGCTCAAGATTCTGGAGCTAAAGTAATGCTAGTTATTGGCATGAAAACTCCGCGTTGGCCAGAATGTCATATTCCTAATTGGGCTAGCCAGGAAGCCAAGCAAGCTCAGCAAGAAGAAATTCTGAAAATGATTCAAGCAGTTGTGCTAAGATACAAAGATAATCCAGCTGTGGCTTGGTGGCAAGTTGAAAATGAGCCCTTTTTTAAATTTGGCCAATGTCCCTGGAAAGATGATCAGTTCTTAACCAAGGAAGTATCTTTGGTTAGACAATTAGACACCAAGCCCATTGTCATTTCAGATAGTGGAGAATGGTCTATGTGGTTTAGAGCAGCTAGCCTTGGA
>JAKLGF010000002.1 GCA_022710815.1 Patescibacteria group bacterium | reverse complement strand
AAACCCAAAAGCCAAATGTAGGGAATGCTTAATAAAAAGTATTCAATAAATCCTTCTGGGGCATATTTATGAATGTCCCATTCATTGTTAGTTAAAACAAAAACAGAAATTCCAAAAGCAATACTGCCCAAGAGGGTAGCTAGAATGTAGACTAGCCACAAGACCCAGGATTTGAGCAAGAAAACCCAGCGCGGTGTGGGCGCGATGTTTTCCTGATCTATTTTACTTAAAACCTCTTGGCTTAACTTGCTCATAGTTTTAAAATTTGATTCCTAAATTATTGGCTTTTTCTAAGAATTGTTTTTTAGCCCTGCTAATTTGGCTAGCCACTGTTCCCATGGGCTTGGACAGAATATCTGAAATTTCAGCATAGTCTTTTTGTTCAATAAAGGACAAAATTAAAATCTCACGATAATCAGGGCTTAAATCAGCTAAAACCTTTTTAACTTTCTCTTTTAATAATCCAGCTTCAGCTTTGGTTTCTAATTTCAATTCACTAGCAATATTTTCTAAAGCTTCTTGGTCAAATTCCCCAATATTAGTCCCATGATTCTTTTGGGAGCGGATATGGCTGATTGTTTCATTGTGGGCAATGCTGTAAATCCAAGAAGAAAACTTTAGGGTTTGATCAAAATCATTTAAGTTCTTGTAAGCTTTAATGAAAGTGTTTTGCAAAACATCTTGGGCTGAATCATCGCCTAGGCCCGAAAATCTTTTAATATACCTAGTTAATTTAGCCTCATATCTCTCTATGAGGCAGGAATAATTGTTCTTGTCCAACAATGACAGTCTGACAATCTCTTGGTCAGTTGTATTGGGATTACAATCCATTGATATATTTTAATACGCCCGAGAAGGCCTTTTTCTTTCAATTATTGGCAATAATGCCGTATTTAGCCTTTAATTCTTTAACCTTGAGATAGGCTTGATTAATTCGATCTAAGCTAATCTTTCCAGACTTAACAGACTCATAAATTGCCTGGTGAACCTTTTGAGCAATCTGCTCATCATAGCCTTCAGGATTGTTATTAGCAAAGATTAAAATATCACAGCCAGCATTAATAGCTTTAACAATTGATTCTTGGAATCCATATTCTTTGATTATGGCTCCCATTTGCATATCATCAGAAACAATAATTCCTTTAAACCCTACTTTGTCTTTTAAGACAGTATCTAAAAAGGAAGCAGATAAAGTAGAAGGCAGGGTATTATCAATGTTTTTGTCTATGACATGAGCTGTCATAACAGCTTCAACCAAGTTTTGTTTTTCTAATTCCTGATAGGGAATCAATTCCTTGGGATCATAGGTGGAAGTAATATCAGCAATGCCATAATGAGTGTCGTTATTAGAACTGCCATGGCCAGGGAAATGCTTGAGGACTGTAATAATATTATCCTTGCGGTGTTCTTCAATGAATATTTTGGAATTGGCAAATACTTTCTGAGGATCTTCGGAATATGATCTTTCCAATTTCCCTATCACTGGATTGTTTTTGTTAATATCCAAATCCACTACTGGAGCAAAGTTCATATTCACCCCGATATATGCCAATTCATCAGCTAGTTTCTTGGCTTCAGATTGGGCCAGCTTGGGATCATCCTTTTTGCCAATATCAGCTGGGGACAAAACCTCTTTAAAGCCGTATTCAGGCTTAAGACGGTTAACATAGCCACCCTCAGCATCAACAGCCACAAAAAGGGGTGTTTTAGCGTAAAATTGGAGGTTAGAAATCAGGGTCCTAACTTGAGCTGAGCTAGAAAAATTACGTTCTTGAGTTTTAGAGGGAACATCATAGTCAAACAAGATTACCCCGCCCAAATTCAGTTCCTGAATTGATCTAGAAATGTTTGATTCCTGATTAATTTCCTGACCTCTAAATCCAATCATAATCATCTGGCCAATCTTGTCTTTCAATTCCTGATCAGAATTGTTATTAACAGCAGAAACAATTTCTGATTGATTTGAGGGAGCATTAATAGTGGCAAAGATTGCTGTTCCAGCAATGAATAAAAAGACTGAAAATGACAAAAAAATTAAAAGCAAATTGTAGCGCTTGGTTTGGGCGTCCATATTAGGCTTATCTTAACTGTTTTTACAACCCAGGGCAATTGTTTGACAAAACCATGGCATAGTTTTATCATATTAATTATTCCCGTTCTTACTACTTTTTCGATCTTTGACATAGAAAAAAAATATATATGGAGGAGTCCATGGCGACAAGTGTTGATGCAAGTGCGAATCTGATCAGAACTGCTGTTTCTTCAATCATTGAAATCAACCAAGTGGGCGGAACAAGACCAGCCAAAGAATTCCAGGAGGTGAAAAACAAAATCTTTGGCAATTTGCCCCAATGCCAGCGCAACTTTCAGGATTTATCCCAGAAACATTCAGGAATTCCTGAAATGCGACTCATGAATCTAGCTGTTGCCAAAACAGCTTTGGAAAACATCAATGGTTTCAACAACCACCAAGATGTTCGTCTTTTTTTCCAGGGCGTCTGCGATGCCTACCGAGAAAAAATTTCTGGTAATCCAGACCGAGCCAAAGAAATTCTTGAGACAGTCAATACAGAACTTTGTTTGGGCGTTTCCGACAATGAAGTTGCTTTTATCAAAGCCACCAGCCCGCGCTGTCCAAACAGCCTCAAATCACAGTCACCATATTGCGAATCAAAAACTCTTCTCCTGGCCCAGAAGTTCCAATCCAAGAACCTTAAGGTTCTTATTACCTCCTGAGGCCAATCAAAAAGCACCCAAAATTCTAAAAACCGGTTATCTTAAGATAATCGGTTTTTTTATCCCCAAATCCCCTATTTCAGCCCATTTCTGCCCATATTGACATGTTATAGTGGATATGATATAATATAGGCAGAAAGATTGTTCCCTGACAATTAGGGAGAAAGGACCATAAAATGGCTGAAGAACAACAAGAAAAGCCCATTGTGCATCTTGCTTCCAATACTATTGGAAATTCTGAAACAGACAGTGAGGGAAGATTCCTCAAGCAGATCACCACGCTTTGCGGAAAAACACTTCCCGAAGCAATCGTTGATTTACCGCTGGGAGAAGTCAATGTCTGCCCAGAATGCGCAGCAAAAGCCAAGCAAGACATTGTCCACAGAATTGTCCTTGTTCTTGATCCTCCCCCACCCAAAGAACAAGTCAACTAAATGCATAACACTGCATAAAAAAAGCGCTGCTCAAATGAGTCAGCGCTTTTTTAGTAGTTAATTTCTGGCAGCTGATTTCCCAGCTAAGTATCCAGTAGTCCAGCACATTTGAAGATTGTATCCTCCAGTCTTGCCTGATAAGTCCATTATTTCCCCAGCTAGAAACAAATTGGGAATAATCTTGGACTGCATGGTCTTGGAGTCAATTTCTTTTAAATCCACTCCCCCATTAGTAGCCATGGAAGCCTCAAAGCCCAGAGTTTCTGTAATAGTCAAAACAACAGATTTCAAAAATTTAACTAAATTGTGTTTGCATTCATGAGAAAGCCCTTCGGGCTTTTGCAAAACATCGCAGCCAATATTTTCAAATATTGTTTCAGCCAATCTCTCTGGCATTATTCTGACTAAAATATTCTTAGCGCTCTTTTTGCCATTGCTAGAGAAATCTTTTTCTATGGCTCCAGATAAATCATCAAAACTTTGATTGGGATAAAAGTCCAAAACAATCTGAGCCGGAAGATTAATAATATCACGGCTAATATTGAGCACTGCTGGTCCGCTGATTCCAAAATGAGTAAAAACAATCTCCCCTCTTTGATGGGCGATTTTTTTGTTGTTTTCCATCAAAATAATCTCAACATCATCAAATCCAATTCCCTGCAATTGAGTTGGCCAGGTTTCTTTGGTTTTTAATGGCACCAAAGATGGGCGAGGGTTAATAATTGTATGGCCTAAGTCCTTGGCCCAAATTAATCCCTCTCCAGTAGCTCCAGCACTAGGAAAGGATTTGCCTCCAGTGGCCAGGATAAAAGAATCAGCTACTATCTCTTCCCCATTTTCCAAAATTAAAGATTTGATCTTGTTCTTATCTTTTTTAATCTCTTTAACCAATTGGTTAATAATCTTAACTTTGTTTTTTACTAATTGGTCAATTAAAATATCCAAAACATCACTGGCCTTGTTGCTTTTGGGAAAAACTCTTCCATCTTCCTGGCTCTGTGTTTTAAGCCCCAGATTGTTTAAATATTTCAAGAATTGTTCTGGGCCAAATTCTGTTAAGGCCGAGATAAGGAAAGATCCGTTCTTGCCATAGGCTTGGGAAAATTCAAAAGGAGTCAGTCCAGAATGGGTCAGATTACACCTGCCATTTCCAGAAAGCAGAATCTTCTTCCCAAGATTCTTGTCAATTAAAACAACACTGGCGCCGCTTTGCGACGCCTGTATTGCGGCCATGATTCCGGCCGGTCCTGCACCTATGATTGCGACCTTAAAATTCATGTTAGATAAACTTAACCATTATCATGAGAAAATGCAATAAACCAAAGGCAATGGCTAATTTCCCAAACAAAACATGATCTTTCATGTTTTTGGGCCCTTTCTTAATATTCATGGCAGCATAGCCAGCCAAGAACATGAAGAGGAAGGATAAAAAGCCTGCCCAAAAGATTAATGATTGTCCTAATATTGGATAGTAGAAAACTTCTATTACCATAATTTTGTTTTTATTTTATTTCGGCTCAACTACTGTTATTGTTCCCTTTTCAATGGGATGCTCTTTACAGTGATAATTCCAGGTTCCTGCTCTAGGAAAAACAAAAGTGTATGTTTTTCCAGAATCAAGCATGGGAGAATAAAGGGCTGATAAGAGTGGAGAATCCCCCACTATTATATGCCTCAAGCTGGAATCATAATTGGTCCAGGTAATAATGTCTCCTTGATAAATAGCAAGCTTAGAAGGAGTAAAGCTATAATTCTGAATCTTAACATTATATGTCTGAGGAACATGTTTGCTTCCTACTTCTGGATTAACAACTGGCTCTGCTGGCTTGGGTGCTGGAGGAGGTATGTAAACAGGAGCTGGGGTGGGAGTTTTTGCTGGCGCAGTAGCAGGCGGAGGAGTTGTGGGAGGATTAGTTGCTGGAGCGCTAGTGGGAGAAGTCTTTAATTCTGGAACATTGTTAACTGTTGGGGCAGGCTTGGGCATTTGATTGATTACCAAAGCAATAACTACAACTGCCAGAACAGCGATGATAATATTTTTTGTCTCTAATTTTTTATTCATATTATTTTGAAAGTGCTTTTTGCTGGGTATTTATTGTGCCGACCATTGATGGATGCAAATGGCAATGATACCCCCATCGGCCAATTTGCTCAAATTTAAAAGTATATGACTGTCCAGGCTGTAATGCTTGAGACTCAAATCCAGGCAAGGCTGTATGAGCCGGATGAGGATCTGAGGCAACCAAATGCGGAACTGTGTCTTCATTAACAAAGGTAATAGAATCTCCTTGATAAATATTCTTTATCTGAGGATCAAATTGCATATTCTTGATTTTAACCACATAGGTTTGAGCTGGTTCATTGCCAGTTCGAGGACTAGTGACCATACCAGCTTCATTTTCCCCGCCATTGGCCCCAATTTCAACTTCTCCTTGAATATTAATTTCAGGAGTCTGAGTTTGTTTTTCTGGCTGAGGTTTGTTGTTAACTAATTGTATGGCAAAAGCAATTCCTAAAATGGCAAACAAAATTATTAATATCTTCTTCATATCTTCATTTTACCACAAACAAAAATTTATTGTACAAAAGTTTTTCACACTCAACAAAAAACTGCCCCCTCTGGGGCAGTCTTTTAATCTTCTTTTTCCATTTGGCGCTTAGTCTTAGCGCGCATATTTTCTTTTAATTCCTGTTTGCGTAATCTAACGCTGACAGGAGTAATTTCTAAGAATTCATCATCAGCCATTGTTTCTAATCCTCTTTCAATAGTTAATTCCATGGGCTTGGTTAAGATAATGGCTTTGTCAGCATCAGTATCTCTGTAATTAGACAAATGCTTTCCTTTTACAGGATTAGCCACCATTTCATGACCCTTGGAAACATTACCAATCACCATTCCTTCATAAACTTCAACTCCTGGGCCAACATAGAGAATTCCTCTTTGTTGGAGATTGAATAAGGCATAGCCGGTTGTTGTTCCTGTTTCCATGGAAACCATTGATCCAACATCTCTTTTATCAATCATTCCAGCATAATCCTTGAATCCAACAAAGCGGGAGCATAAGATTCCCTCTCCTCTAGTATCCATAACAAACTGGGAATGATAGCCCAATAATCCCCTGGTTGGGATTTCAAAAACCAATCTAGTATGGCCATGTTCTGGCTTCATTTCAGTCATGGTTCCTTTGCGCTTAGCCATTTTTTCAATAACAACTCCTACTGATTCATCAGGCAAAGTAATAACAGCTTCTTCATAGGGCTCTAATTTCTTACCCTCTACTTCTTTGATAACAACTTCTGGCACTGAAACCTGGAATTCATATCCTTCTCTGCGCATGTTTTCTAGCAAGATAGCAATATGCATTTCTCCTCTTCCATAAACAACATAGTATTCACTAGTGTCAAAGCTGACTTTTAATCCCACATTGATTTCTAATTCCTTTTCTAATCTGTCTCTAATTTGGCGATTAGTAACAAACTTTCCTTCTTTTCCAGCAAAAGGAGAATTATTAACCAACATTCTGACAGAGACTGTTGGCTCATCAACTTTAATAGCTGGCAAAGGAGCTTGGTCTTCTTTTTCGCAAATTGTTTCTCCAATGTAGATATCTGGGATTCCAGCGATCATAACAATGTCTCCGGCCTGGGCTTCTGTTACTTCTTGTTTTTCAAATCCGCTGAAAGTGAATATTTTAGTAATTGTTCCAGTTCTAGTTTGGCCTTCAGCTGTTTTAACAAAAACCTTTTGTCCTGATTTGACTATTCCAGTATATATTCTTCCGATAGCCAATCTTCCTAAATAATTATCATAGCCAAGATTAAATGGCTGCATGGTTAAAGGAGCAGTTGTGTCATTTGGAGCAGCTGGAATCTTTTCTAAAATCAAATCAAGCAAAGGATCAAGGTTATTAGATTGATCTTCTAAGTTCTTTTTAGCAATTCCCTCTCGGCCAATAGCATAAACAGTGGCAAAATCTAATTGGCTGTCATTGGCTCCCAAGTCCATGAACAATTCTAAAACTAAATCATGAGCCTGTTCTGGTCTGGCAGCTGGTTTGTCAATTTTGTTAATAACAACAATGGGTTTTAATCCTAATTCCAAAGATTTCTTCAAAACAAACTTGGTCTGAGGCATTGGGCCTTCTTGGGCATCCACAACTAAGATAACATCATCAATTGAACGAAGAACACGTTCTACTTCTGAACCAAAGTCAGCGTGCCCTGGAGTATCTACAATGTTGATCTTAGTGTCTTTGTAAAAGACAGAGGCGTTTTTTGAGTAAATAGTAATACCCCTTTCTCTTTCTAAAGGGTTTGAATCCATGCTGACGTTCTCATCCTTAACCATTCCTGTCTGCCTCATCATAGCATCAGTTAAAGCTGTTTTTCCGTGGTCAACGTGGGCAATAATAGCGATATTTCTTGTTTCCATAGGGGTTGCAAATAAAAAACCGCCGTTCTGGCTGGTATTGGATATATTATACCAATTTGGATAAATAAAGCAAGAGCATATTAAAACGGCTTGCCTTTTGGCAAACCGTTTTTTGGTTTAAGCGTGCATCACAATGATTGCTTTTTCATAGTCAGAAAGAAGTATTCCTCCTCGCTCTTTAGCTTCGCGAGCTAGCTGAACAGCTTCGGCATGGAGATAGGCCAAAAACTTAGCCAGATTTTCTTTGGAGATCTTGAAATCAAAATACAAATTCCAAATTCTGATCCCAGGATTATCCAGCCTGTTGTTGACTGCCGAATAAGGAGCATGGGACAAGCGACATGACAACACAAGCGGCTCCTCATTTTTGGGCCAATCTGTAATAATTTGAATTTTACTTTCTGTATCAAACATTACAGACATCCAGGCCATTGTGCTGTACCAGTCCAAAGTAAAAACCTCAAAGCAAAGATGATCTGAGGCTTCAACTAATCCTTCTTTCAATTGCTCTTTAATCCATTTGCCATCTTCAGGAGAGGGAGACAAAAGCCGAGGCTCGTTAATCTTATATCCTTTTCTAGCATATTGAGCTGCATCAAACGACACTTCTCTCCAAAGAGCTTTTCCTTCTTGAGAAGTTATTGGAAAAGGAACTCTGACTTCGGACTCTCCTTCTCTGGGAGCAATCGGTTTTATCATTATCGAAGACTTCTTTTGATTTGCTTCTATTTTGTTCTCCAAAGTCTTGTCTGGAATTGTTCCCATGTCGGCAAATTCGGTCAGATCTCCCCTTTTCAAATTGAAAAGCGGGGTCTCGTAATCATCTGGATCCTTACTTTTTAGACTCATCGCTGCCTCCCTTCTTCTTTTCTTCAGGATATTTGTTGTTTAAATAGGTGGTAACTTTGTTCCATTGCTCCATAGTGTACCCACCCAATTTTCTGAATTGTTGCTCATACCCATAAGCAACATCATCGAGTATTTCTAAGAACTTTTCCCAAACGCCTGATGAAGTAGGATAGCTTGTTGTAGCAATCACAAGCCATATTCCAGGATTATCATATCTGTGATTCAAGAAGAAGAATGGATGACTAATCTGGTGATACAAAATCAGGTTGTTGGGATTAACTACACTAAATGCAGCCTCGCTATACCATTGGACTAAATCGGAAATAGCAAGAAGATACCCAATGCTCTGCTCCCAAGTAGGAGTAAAAAAAACGAAATGTATTTGACAGCTGGAAGCTTCCAGAATCGTCTCATCATTTTCAGAAACAACAAATTCCCACCCTTCATTGATTGGAAAAATAATTTGGGAACAATTCTCGGGAATCTTGGCTTCAATGTAAGTGAGAATATTCTTTTGAATGTATTCCCACTTCATTTTTTCTTGTGGGGTTTCCAAATTAGGACTACGGACCAGCTTTTGGGGAACATATTGCACAAACTCAGAACCTTCTTTGAGTTTTTGTTTGGGAGCAAGATTCACAGAGAAATTATTGAGATCAAATCCTTGATTCTCTTGATCTGACATTTATTCCTCCTTTCTGGACACTCTTTAATCAGTATTCAAATGCCAAAGAACCGGCAATTATCAGCCGCATTCGGCTGGTTTTATTTAATTCAAGTCTATTTATCTTTAAAAGTCAATTTCCTAACAATCTTGCTTTTTGTCAAAAAAATTGTATAATTTCATTACTATGTTAATAGACGATGTCACAATTAGAATAACAGCTGGCAAGGGCGGAGACGGAGCCAGAACTTTCTCTAAGATTAAAATGCAGAAAGGACCCACTGGAGGCAATGGTGGAAAAGGAGGAAGTATAATCTTTGTTGGCAGTTCAGATTTGAGCTTGCTTGATGTTTTCAGATTCAAGAAAGAAGTTTTTGCTAATGATGGAGATCCAGGCCAAAATGGGAAAAAAGATGGCCGCAATGCAGCCAATGTTTTAGTCAGAATTCCTGTAGGAACAATTGTCCATAATTTAGACTACAAAACCAAAACCGAAATTACTCAAATTGGCCAAGAATACTTGGCAGCTAATGGCGGAAATGGCGGAAAAGGTAATTTTGAATTCAGAAGCGCTACCAACCAAACTCCCATGCAAGCTGAAAAAGGAAGACTAGGCCAAAGCTTTAATATCCGCTTAGAATTGAAATTAATTGCTGATGTTGGATTTGTCGGCTTGCCTAATGTTGGAAAATCCAGCTTGCTTAATGAATTAACCAATGCTTCAGCTAAAGTAGCCAATTATCCCTTCACTACCCTAGAACCTAATTTAGGAGTTTTCCAGGAATTAATCTTAGCTGATATCCCAGGATTAATTTCAGGAGCTTCGGCTGGAAAAGGATTAGGGATAAAATTCCTCAAACATGTTGAGCGCACTAAAATATTATTCCATTTCATTGCTGCTGATGCTAAAAAGCCTCTGACAGATTATTCAACTATCAGAAAAGAGTTAGGAAAATACAACAAAGAATTATTAACCAAACCTGAATATATATTTATCAGCAAGAGCGACGCAGTAGACAAAAAAACCTTGGACAGTTTAATCAAGAAATTCAAGAAAAAATCAAATATTGTTATCCCAATTTCCATTTATGACTTTGATAGCATTCAGGAAGTAAAAAAGATTCTCTACAAGATTCAAGAACAAAAAACAGCCTCTTAAGGCTGTTTTTGTTTTAAACCTCGTAAACTTGGTCCCTTTGGGCAATTACAGCTTCTATCCCAGTTTTTTGCCTTATCCCACCCTTGAGCATTAAATTATTCTTTTCTTCTCCGTGGACAATAAAGACATGCTCAGGTTTGGGATCGACAAGCTTGGAAACCCAAGAAACCAATCTGGGATGATCAGCATGGGAAGAATAGGCCCCAATAGCTTTAATGGTTGCTCTAACAGCCACTGTTTCTTTTTGAATCTTAATCTTTTTAGCTCCGTCTAATAGTTCCCTACCCAAAGTATTCTTAGCCTGGTAACTAATAATCAAAACCTTACTATTCTTGTTGGGCAAATTCAATTTCAAATGATACAAAACTCTTCCTCCATTGCACATGCCAGCTCCAGCAATTATTATCTTGGGCGGTTCAACTGAATTAATACCTTTGGACTCATCTACACTATTGGTATATTTAAGCCCTGGAAACATGAAAAGATCTTGTCCGCTTTGAGCAATCTTTTGGGCTTGGTCATCAAAGTATGGAATATATTTCTTGTAAATGGCAATGGCTTTAATAGACAAAGGACTGTCGACAAACATGGGAACATTAGGAATCTTTTTCTCTTCCAAAAGATGTTTTAATTCGTAAAGCAATTCCTGAGTCCTTTCCAAGGAAAAAGCAGGAATAATCAAAGTGCCTCCTTTGGCCACAGAATCAAGAATAACCTCAGAAAGCAATTGAGTTCTTAATTCAGCTGGCTCATGAACCCTTCCTCCATAAGTGGATTCAGTAATAGCAATATCAGCTCCAGTAATACTATCTGGATCGCAAACCAAAGGAACAGGAGCGTTTCCCAAGTCTCCAGTAAAAGCAATTTTCTTCTCAACACCATCTTCTTTGATAAATACTTCTATCTGAGCTGATCCTAGAATATGGCCAGCATCAACAAACCTGGCTGAAATATTTTCTGTAATCTGAATCTTTTCTTGATATTTCACAGAAGAAAACAAAGGCATGACCTTTTCTATGTCTTCTATTTGATAAATTGGCTCTTGATGCTTGTTCCCTGCTTCAATAGCCATAACTCCGGCTGCGTCTTCCATAATTATCTGAGCCAAATCAATAGTAGGATTGGTAGCATAAATCTTACCAGCAAAGCCTTCATTAACTAATTTAGGCAATCTAGCGCAATGATCAGCATGAGCATGGCTCAAAAGAACAAAATTGATTTCACTGGGATTAAAAATGAAAGGCTTGGCATTATCATCAGTGGCAAACTCTGTTCCTTGGAATAATCCGCAATCAATTAAGAATTTCTCACTATTAGTTTCTATTAAAATACAAGTTCCTGTGACTTCTTGGGCTGCTCCGCAAAATGTTATCTTCATATGCCTTATTATACCAAAACATTTCAAAATCGTTTATAGTACAATCAATGAACCCCAAACTCAGAAGATTTCTGATTGTTCTAGCAGCTCTGGCAGCTGTTTTCTTTGTTTTAGCCATTAATGCCAATGCCAAACTGATTAAAATCTACCAAGAGCGCCAGTCCCCTGTTATTTCAGATCGAAATCAGAAAGTGATGTTAATAAGGACCAATAGCTTGGGCTATTATGCTCTTTACAGTGACTCTATTCCTGAAAGCTTCTCCAAACTTTTAATTGCCAAGGAAGACAAATATTTCTATTTCCACAAAGGATTAAATCCAATTAGTTCTTTGCAAGCCTTGGGAACCAAAATTGGCCTCTCCAGCCGAGAAGGCTCAAGCACTCTTACTCAACAATTAGCTAAAATACTTTTGTCTCAAGAAAACCAAAGATCAGCTCAGAATAAATTAGTAGAATTCTTTTATGCTCTGAGTTTGGAAATGTTTAGCAGTAAAGAACAAATTCTAGAAATGTATTGCAATTCAATTTATCTGGGCAATCAATTACAAGGTTTAGCCACAGCTTCTCAAGCCTACTTTGCTGTTTCTCCAGAAAATTTAACCACTGCTCAAATTTCTCAAATTCTAGCTACCATTAACAGTCCGACTCAAAATAATCCAGCTTCAGAGAATAATATTGCCAAAGCTAAGATTGTTCAAACAGCCTTGAATTTAGATGATCCTAATTTCTTAGAAAGCAAACAAGCCTCCAATAATTTGAAATTATTTATCCAAAATAATTTAGCTGTTTTGGAATTGCAAAAATATTTAAAAGATATTAATTCCAGCCAAGTTTTAACAATTGATCAGGAAATCAATGACAAAGCCAGAGAGATTATAGACAGAAATATTAGCTTGCTTAAAACTCAAAAAGCCAAGAATGCTGCTGCTGTTATTCTGTATTTTCCCAATAATGAAATAATTTCTCTAATTGGTTCCCCTGATCCATTTTCCTATGCCCAAGGATATCAGATTAATATGCTAGACAAGCCCCGTCAGATTGGTTCAACAATCAAACCTTTTCTTTATTTAAAAGCCTTTCAAAAAGGAATGAGGCCATATACTTTAATTGATGACAGAGAATACAAATATCAAAGTACTGGCAATTATTCCTTGTATCCTCGCAATTATGACTACAAATACCATGGCGAGATGACAGCTCATTTTGCTCTATCCAATAGTATCAATGTTCCGGCTGTTAAAACTTTGGAATTCTATGGCTTGCCAGAGTTTCAAGACTTTTTAACCAAAGATTTAGAATTTACTCCCTATCAACCCATTGAAACTTACCAAATGGGAATTGCTTTAGGAGCTTTGGAAATGAGCTTAATGGATTTATCCAGCTATTTCACCATTTTCCCCAACCAAGGAACTTTAAAAAACTTAACTTTATTCAAAGATGGAAAAGTTAATAATGATTTTTTCAAATACAAAAACAAAGAAATCTCTCCGCCAGAATTCGTAGAATTAGTAAACAAAATACTCAATGATAGAAAAACTGGAGTAGACCAATTTGGAGCTGGAAGCTCTTTGAATCTTTCAGCTAGTAATTATGCTCTCAAGACTGGAACCTCCCATGACTATACTGACAGCTGGATTATTGGCTATACCCCTGACTTTTTAGTAGGAGTTTGGGTCGGCAACGCTGACAATACAGCCACCCAAGGATTATCTGGCCAAATGGGGGCTGGATTAATTTGGGGAGAATTAATGAATTTAATGCTGGCTTCAAAATACAATCACAAAACAGAATTTGATTTCCAAAACATTAAAGAATATCAAGGAAAGAATGGAACAGAATTTGGATTAGCTAATGACAATTTTAATCAAGCCCAGGATATTATTAAAAACCAAGACAAGGCTTTAATTCTTCATCCTCATGATTTAGACATTTTTGTTTTTGACAAAAATGCTCGAATTAATCTAGAAGCTAAAAAAGAAGTAAATTGGAAGATTAATGGCGATAATTTTGCTTTTGGAAATAACATTACTTTTACTCCTAAAAAAGATGGCCGTTATCAAATAACAGCCATCTCTAGTGATCAAACAGAAACTATTTCTGTTGATTTTGTCTCTCGCTAATTATCTAACATAGAATACCCCGCTTCCAGTGCGGCCAAAGTTTTCTGGTTCATACATTTCAGAAACTATGGCTGGCAATTGAGTGTATTTTCCAGGAACAACAGCTCTTAGAAAATAGTCTAACTGATACGTGCCTGGTTCTAAATACTGGGTATAGATAAAGGCCCTATCATCTCTTAATTCCTTGAAGTCTGGATAAATCTGAGGATGCTTAACTTCTCTTTGGACATTGCGCAAAGATTTATCTTCTGTTTCCAGGCTCAAATCAACAATTTCGGTTCCAGCCGGGATAAAGTCCTCAATAGCCACATGTCTGCGAGAAACTGGAACAATAATTTCTAAGTGAGCTCTAAATACATCTCCAGCTTTGAAAGAATTCAAAGGATTCTTGTTGTCTTTGTCTTCTAAGGAATAATAGTTTCTGATTATGGAAAATCCTTCATCTTTGGGAGCAACATTGCCTGATAAATAGTATTTCAGGCTCATATCATAATACAATCCATTCTTAGCTAATCCCTTGTCTTGCTTGAGAAATTCTACCAGGTTGTAATCTCCTGATTTGAACTTATTCATTGCCACCTCCTGCTTGGATTGATCTAGAATTGTGCTGGCATTAAAAACAAATGAGTCTATTTGCTGTCCATTAAGCTTGGTGGTTAAGGCAAAGTTGGCATTGGTTTCTTTTTTCCATCCCAAATAGTCAATGAAAGATTGGACAACAGCCAAAGTATTTTGAGTTGATCCCCAAGCTCCATCTTTATCTCTGGAATTAAGCAACCATCTGACTATTTTGTCATTAACTTTGGTTTCTCTTTTACCCAAGGCCAGGGAATCTAAATACAAAGCAGTATTGCCAATAGCTGTTTCAAAATACCAACTGCGATTCTTTCCAGTCTCTAAGAATGCTCCTCTGGAATCAATATTGATTCTGTTATCCAAAGCATTATTAATCTTGGCTTTGGCTAGAATATCTGACCAACCAGAACTCATAATCAAAGCAATCTTAACCAATGATTGATTGCTTAATTGATCATTAATGATTCTGGTATCATTGGCAATGAAATTAACCATTGAAACCAAAGTTGGATTATTCTTGTATTTGTCTGTCTGCATCAAGATATGAGCAATACTAATCTTCTCTTCATTATCAAATTTCTGATTAGGATCATTTAATTTCTGGAAAACATAATCCACTGCTTTGACTAGAGACAATTCATCAATAACAACATTGGCCTTCTTCAAAGATTGCAAAGCCTGAATAGCTGGCAAGGTAGCGTAAAGTGATGAGTCTGAATCTCCCCAAAGAGAAAATCCTCCATCATTGTTCTGTCTAGTATAAATCTTGGCTAGTCCTTGAGAGATTAATTGATCAACTGTATATTCCTGACCATTTTCTTGAATTTTCTCCAATTTGAGCTTGTCTGACAAATTAGGAACATTAAGTCCTTTTTTGGCAACAGCAATAGCTTGCAAGCGGGAAGAAATCTGTTCTGTGCAGCCATAAGGATAGCCAATTAAATAATTCAAAGCATCAGACAAGAATACTGCCAAAGTGGCTGAGCTTCTAATCTTTAATTCTCCGTATTCTTTGTTAACATTGTCAGGCAAGTAAACAACTTCTTGAGCTAAATCCTTGTCTGTATAATTACCAGTAGCTACTGTTTCGTAAGTTGCATTGGGGTTAATAGCAATGGATTGGATAACAGAATCCTGCAATGCTCCAGCTGCAGCGCTAATAGTGAAAACATGACTACCTTTAGTGATATTATTAGGAGCAATTACCTGGAAGTGTACTGGTTGATTTTGTCCATTCTTAACAGAAACACTGTATTCTTGATTCTTGTCAGCATAACTCAAAGTTTCACTCTTAATGCTGACTTTGAATGTTTGATCTTTTCCGCTCTGATTAAATATCTGGGCTCCAACTGCAAAGGAGTCTCCAGGAAGAATAAATCTGGGCTTAAGAGGAACAACCATTAAATCTTTCTGACTAGTGAATTCAGTATAGTTAACTCCTAATTTGGTATCTTTAGTTACTCCCAAAACCTCTGCCTGCCAAGTAGTTAGATTGTCTGGCAAGTTAAATATTACCAAAGCTTTTCCATTGGCATCTGTTTTAACATCAGCTTGCCAAAAAGCAGTTTCCTTGAATTCTCCTCTAGCCTTATTCCCCTTTCCTTGTCCGCCTCCTGATCCTCCTTTAGTCATTTCTGCTGGCTCAATCTTAACTAGGTTGTTTTTAATATTAGAATAGGTATTAACAGCTAAGGGGAATCCATTGTAGAAAAAGACCATTGGATCTTTTTTAGGATTTCCTTTTAGAGCTAGAACACTTAAGTCAACAACAGCTACTGAAAATTCCCCTTGCAATGGCTTTTGATTTTGATCCTTGGCCGTTATTTCCAATCTGACTGTTTCCCCTGGGTTATAGAATTTCTTATCTGATTTAACATCAACATTAATCTTGTTCTTCTCACCATCAACTTGAAATTCTTTTGTTCCAAATTTAACTGATGGCTCATTAGATTGTAACAAGACTGAGATATAAACATTGGGCGAGAAGTCAGCCAAAGCAGTAAATTTGAAGTTCTTAATGCTTCCTGGGACATCTACTATTTGGTAATCAAATATTTCTCCGCGCTCAATAGCAATTAAAGCTTTAGCTTTCTGATAAGGAGACTCAAAAACTATTTCCCCTTCTTCTCCAATCTTGAGATTGGTTTTAGAAGCCTTAATAGTCAAATCATTATTATCTCCGGGTCTGGTTACTACTTGTCTATCTCCATATACATAGATTCCTGTTTTACTAGCAATCTTGTTTCCAGCCTTGTCATAAGAGCTAACCTCTATTTCATACTCTCCCTCTTCTCCTAATTTGATTTTCTGAGCTGCTTCTCCTTTGGAATTAGTTCCAAAGCCAAGCCTTTTAATGTGCTGTGTTTTTCTGACCCAGTCAAAAAGGAATTGGCCTCCTGATTCTTGGCGCTTAGCATAAACCCAATCAACTTTGGAAATATTGGCTTCAATATTTGATACTCCAATTTCCTTGCCATTGGTATCAACTGTTTTAACTTTTAATTGGAATTCCTGATTCTTAGCTACAGAATATGATTCTGTTCTGGAACCGATATAGAATTGGCCAGCATGGACAATTACAGATTTCTGATTGGAAACGCTCTTGCCCATGTTGTTCTTGATTGTAGAATCAATAACAATAATCTTGCTGGAAAGATCCTGATTATTATTCTTCTGCAAATCAATCTTTTGAGCAAAGCTGTATTTCCCGTCTTTGTCAGTTTTCCCGCTACCTCGAGCAATGAAGCGATCTCCATAGAAATAGCTTCCGTAATCATAGTAATTGTAATCAAAACTACCCCAACTATACCAATCATCTCCTTGATACTTATCAAAGTAATAATTCTGAGAAACTATTGAATAGCTAACATCAGCATTATCAACTGGAGCTCCGAAGTAATAGGAGGCAGATAAATCCACTTTTATTTCTTCCTTAGAAATATATTCTTCTTTAGCAGTCTTGGCTTGAACTTTGAAAGCTGCTGGAACATATTCCAAAATATTAAAGTAAGCGCATTGATAGGAATCTTTCAAACAAATTCTGTATTCTCCCAAAGGAGCTGATTTGTCTAAAGTGAAATCCGTATTAAATGTTCCAAAATCATTAAGAGTTAATGTTTTCTGGAAAATACTATTGTTCTTAGAATCAAATCCCTGGAGCTCAATTTGTTTTTTAGCAAACATTTCAAAGTTTCCATCATACCCTATTCTCAAAATTCCTTTGACATTCACTTTCTGATCTGGTCTATAAAGTGGTTTGTCAGTATAGATATATATTTTCTTGGCATTAGAAGCATCGCTAGCCCAATTCAAATTATCCCTGCCTCTAACAATTACTGCTGTGTCATTGCCTTTCGTGGCAACCACAACCCAAGCGCCGGCAGCTGGGCTAATACTAGCCACTCCGTCATTATTAGTGACTCCTGATTGCAAAAGCCTGCCTGAAGAATCATAGATAGAAATACTAACTCCTGGAATTGGATTCTGAGTAGCTAAGTCAGTCACCCAATAAAGATTCTTTAATTTAGCAATCTGGTCTTGGGTCAAATATTCATCGCTATCAATATATGAAGTAGCTGGATTAACTGCTTTTTCAGCCAAGGCCATTGCTGTTACAGACAAGTAGGCTATTTCCTCATGATTTCCATTTTTGATTGTAATAACATAGTTTCCAAAAACATCAGGGAATTGTTCTTGAACATCAACATCAAAGTAGTTATTAACAAAATACTTCTCTGGCAAAGGGATTCTAACATTCTTGGTCTGCGAACAAGAGGCATTGTTGTCGTAATTATTAATTGCCTTAGCAAATTGAACTGGAGAAGCCTTGCAGATTGCTACATCAACATAGGTTAAGTTCCTAGAACCAAAAGTTAAATTAGTCTTGTACTGGGAAGTAATACTATATCTCTGTTGCATGCTAAACAGGCTAGTATATCCTTCTTTCATGGGACCAGTTGCAATTTGTCCTGATCCTTTGGCATTTTGCCCAAATTCGTCTGTTAAATCCAAATTGAAATTATATGTCCTATTGGGCATGAAGCCTCCATTGATCCTGGTAAGAAACCAATTATTAGGACAATCACTGCTCTGATAAGATCTGCTCCAACTAAGAATATCGTAATCCAAATCAGTCTTTATCTTCTGTTTGAATTCTTTCTTGTCTGGAACCTGAATTGGGTTATTAGAACAAATAACTAATTCTACTAAAGGATCTTGAGATTTGGAAAGATTAAACTGCAAAGGCTTGTAAACATTGATATTGTATACAATAGGCTCGCTATTAATCTTTATTCCCTTATCATTAACAATATTCTTAAGTTTTAATTCCAAAACATCTCCAGGCTTAATAATATCTTTTTTGAAAGTAATTTTGACAGATGATTTGTCATCTACTTTCTGACAATTCTTTTGATCAACCCAATATCCCTCTTCTTGGCATTTCTGGCCATAGGAAATCTTGTCATACATGGAAGCATCAATTGAGCTTCTAGAAAGGTCTATCTCTTCAAAGAAAGAAATTAATATTGTTCCTTCTGGATCAAAAACATCCAAAGTAACTGACTGACTGCGCTCAGATTGAGCTGTAACATTATTAACAACATCAGTAGTGTTGAAAATAATGGTCTTGCTTTCAGATAAGCTTATATCTCCTTGCAAAGGATAAGCCTTAGCTAAAACCAAATTATACTTAGTAACTGTATCCCAGAGTTTCTCTCTGCCAAACTTGTCTCTTTTGCTATAAATCTCAATTACTGTTTGATCTTCTTGAGTTTCTTGATTATTAAAAGCTCCAAAAATACTGGCTGCCATCTTGCTAATATTATTCCAAACCTGAGATCCGCTACTATATTGCTTTTCTGATTCCTGTTCTTTGGATTTCCTCCCATATCCAACAACAAAATCTACTTCTTTGTTGTCAGCAGTTATTCTAATTTCTTGCTTGGTTTTCTCTAAGTCAACTGGTTGATTGAAATATATTCTAATTGGCTGACTATATACATGGCTAATATTCTCCTGATAATTCTGCCCATCTCCATATCTTAAGT